>JAYGEF010000264.1:0-16372 GCA_046582535.1 Alphaproteobacteria bacterium | reverse complement strand
ATCACGAAGGTCGCACCGACGATGATGCCGCCAGCCTTCTGGACGAGCCGGATCGTCGCCTCGGCGGTGCCGCCGGTGGCGATCAGGTCGTCGACCAGCAGCACCCGCTCGCCAGGGTCGATGGCGTCGGTGTGAACCTCGATGCGGTCGATGCCGTACTCCAGCTGGTAATCTTCGCCAATGACCGCGCCCGGCAGCTTGCCCTTCTTACGGATCGGTACGAAGCCGGTGCCGAGCTCATAGGCGATGACCGCGCCGAGGATAAAACCACGAGCCTCGATGCCGGCGACCTTGTGGATGGTCTGGCCACCATAGCGTTCGACGAAGGCCTTAATTGTGAGACGCAAACCTTCCGGGTCCTTGAGCAGGGTGGTGATATCGCGAAACATCACCCCCTTAACCGGGTAGTGGGGGATGGTGCGAATACGGGACTTGATTGGCATCTACAGCGATTCCTCAGGCGCCCAGGGCCCGGCCGGCAACGGCGTCGAGCTTGGCCGCGAGGGCCGGGTCGCGGGCCTCGGGGGCGGTGATAATGGCATAATCGAGGGCGGTCTGGCAGCCCTGGACACAGGGGCCGTCATGGCCGGCCAGGCGCGGCGCCGTTTGGCTCACCAGTTGGCGCGCCTTGTGGGCGTTGCCCTGCAGCACCGCGATGACAGTCTCGACAGTGACGTTGTCATGGCCCGGGTGCCAGCAATCGTAGTCGGTGACCATGGCGACGGTGGCGTAGCACATCTCGGCCTCGCGGGCGAGTTTGGCCTCGGGCATGTTGGTCATGCCGATAACGTCGCAGCCCCACGAACGATAAAGTTCCGATTCCGCCAGGGTCGAGAACTGCGGCCCTTCCATGGTTAGGTAACAACCGCCCCGGGTGACCGGGATGTCGGCCTCGGCGGCGCCTGCCGCGATGGCGTCGCCGAGGCGGCTACAGACCGGATGAGCCATGGACACATGGGCCGCCAGGCCGGGACCGAAGAAACTTTTGTGGCGCGCGAAGGTACGGTCGATGAATTGGTCGACGATGACGAAGGCGCCGGGCGCCAGATCCTCGCGCAGCGAACCCACTGCCGAGACCGAGATGATGTCGGTGACCCCGACGCGCTTGAGGGCGTCGATATTGGCGCGGAAGTTGACCTCGGTAGGGGGCAGCGGATGGCCCCGGCCATGGCGCGGCAGGAACACCAGAGGCTGGCCGTCCAGCGTGCCGTGAAGCAGTGCGTCCGACGGCTTGCCGAACGGCGAGTCGATCTCGACCCAGCGGGTGTCGCTCAGGCCGTCGATGTCGTAGACGCCGCTGCCGCCGATAATGCCGACCAGCGGCTGTGTCGATTTATCGCCCATGAGCCCCCCAGAGTGACGCTTTTCTCGGCAACAGTGTTCCAGTATCGCCGTGGCCGATCAACCGCTAAACCGACGAATTCAGGGGGAGGGGATTATCTCATCGCCTTACCGCGAGAATTCCCGCGGCGGCAATCATGATAATTCCGGTAATTGTGATGGCGTCGGGAACTTCGGCGAAAAATACCAGCCCCCAAACCGCGGCGAAGGCCAGGTATGAAAAGTCGAATGTCGATACGACCGATGAGGGGCCCGCCTGGTAGGCAATCGCCGCACCGACGCTGCCGATGATGATGGCGGTGGCGAGCACGGTCATGGTGAGCCATTCATCGGCCGCCATGAGAATCCACGGGCTCAGCAAGAACGAGTGAGTTTCGGTCTGAACGCCCGATGGTGCCCAATAACCAATGAGGACCGTGGCGGCGGTTCCAATCACAATGAATGACAGGTTTAGCCCTAGTGACAGCACCAACGGGTCTTCGTTTCTGCATTTGGTGCGCGTGATAATCATCGCCAGTGCGTAGAGGATTGCCGAAATCAGGGGGAGCAGCGCATAGGCATTAAAGTCGTTCCCGTCGGGCCGCAGTATCGCCAGTACGCCGCAAAAACCCACAGTGACCGCTATCCAACCCTTGAATCCCACCTTGTCGCCGATAAAGAGCGCGGAAGACAATGTGATGAACAGCGGCAACGTGTAGTAGGCGGCAGCGGCAATGGAGAAAGCCAGATTCGGCAAGGCCGCGTAATAGGCCACCCACATAAACGTCAGCATCAGGCTCCTGAGGGCCGTCCATCCAAGGTTGTTTGGGATTAGGAGTCCGGATCGGTTTCGCACCTTGATCACCGTGATCAGGACGGGAACCGCGATCACTGATCGCATGACAAAAACTTGCCAGAGCGGAAAGTCCGCACTGATTTGCTTGATCAACGCATCGCCAAGCGACAAGGCGAATGCCGTAAAGACAATGGCGATAACCGCGAGCACGATGTTGTCGCCATCGCAGTATGTGAACGACTTCACCGTCACGGCTCATCCCCGAACTTGGGCATTTCTTCGAGGCTTGGTTGCCGTGCGAACACTACATCGTCCTTGGAGAACACGATCCAAGGCTGGGCGTGCTGGGTCCACACGTGACAACCGGGTCGAAGCCAAGAGGTGTCGGTAAGCGTTCCGGGTTTGACGCTCAGGAATCCCTAAGTCTGGCCTCGCTGATCGCGGAAGTCTCTTCGGCACGACGGCGTTTGGTAATATCCTCATCGGTGGTAATCAGGTGCTTCCAGTTTTCTTGGAAGGCATCGGGCACAATCGTGATCGTCCGAACCTCGATGACCACACCGTCGTGGCGCCGCAGCGGAATTTCCTGGGCTATCCGTTGTTCACCCGCGGCAAGTTGGGCGAGTAGGCTGCTGATCGTGCCGTCGTTGCCATACCCTACTTGGCAGCGATGCTCGACGTCCAGTTGCCGTCCATCGGGTTGAACGATGCGAAATTCGATAGCGTGGGGTTTACCGGTCGCCCGGCGCGATTGACCGGCATGCAGAACGCGGTCGCGGTCGTCCGGATGGACACGATCGATGAAACTGTCGTAGGTGGGGACCATGGCCTGAGGCTCGTAGCCCAGGATTTCGTAGGCCTGATCCGACCACAGATTTTCGCCAGACGCCAAGTCCATCTGCCAATTTCCAACCTGCGCCAGACGTTGCGCCTCGGCTAGGCGGAGTTCACTCTGGCGCAACGCTTCATCGGCCCGCTTGCGCTCGGTGATGTCTTGAATCGCACCGCTTATGCGCATCGGGTTGCCGGCGTCATCGTATATGGTTTCGCCGATCTCGTGGACCTCGCGGATTGCGCCGTCGGGCCGCACGATGCGGTATTCTATTTCGCATGGCTCGCGCGTTTCCTGGGCGCGGGCCAACGTGCTCATGACCTGGTCGAGATCATCGGGATGGACCAGCGCATGAAACGCGGCACGGGTACCGCCGAACTCGCGCCGGGGCACGCCGCAAATGCGGTGGACTTCGTCCGACCAATAAATCGTGTCGCCTATCGAGTCCCACGCCCAGCTTCACACATGAGCAAGCCGCTGAGCGTTGGCGAGGCTTTGTTCGCTGTGTCGCAGCGCGGTGGTACGGTCCTCAACGCGCTGTTCGAGTTCGTCTCTTGCCCCGTGTGGCGCGACTTCGGCGCTATGTCGGCGGGTGGTGTCCTCGACCAGCGCAAAAAATCCCTGAACCGCGCCGTCCGAGCCGACATCAGGCATATACGAAACGGCGATCGTGATCGGTTTGCCGCCTATGGGCGCCGGGGTGTTTTCAAAGCCAGCGGATTCTCCCTTCAGGGCTCGTTCCACATGGGGGCGAGCGACCTGATAGGCCGGTGCGCCAATCACCTCTTCCAAAGTCCTGCCGATCAGGCCGTCTGCGGACATACCCGTGAAGGTTTCGTATTCCCGGTTGGCGAAGCAGAACCGTTGGTCCAGATCGAAATAGGAAATTCCGACGGGCACCGCATCCATGATGCGCCGAAGCAGGTTCGCGCTGTCAGGTATCCCAAGCTCAGCATGTTCACGCATACCGTCGGCGCCTCGTCATGTCGCACCTTCCCCGTGGAAAACAGCCGCTTGATATTCGGCTATATGAAATTGCGACGCCCTAGTCATTGGGGACTAGCATTTAGAGAAACATAGTTAATAATGATTAACAAATGATTGATTCGGGCATCAGCGCTGCATGCCATTGTCGGTATGCGGCACAGCAGACTTTGCACCGCATTCGCGTCGGCGTACCAGGCATCAGAGGAGGACAACAGTCATGGAGCTTTCGAAGGACGTCCATCAGGCACTACAGCAGACTCGCATCTGCATACTTTCGACCACCGGTCCCGGCGATTGGCCCCATTCCATCCCCATGTGGTATCGCTATCGCGGCGGCGTCATCACCTTCAGCACGTCACGCCGCTCCCAGAAGTTTCTCAACGTCTCGCGCACCGGCAAGGCCACCGTGGTGATCGATGACCGGGCGCCGCCCTACTATGCGGTGATGATCAGAGGCGAAGCCGAGACCGGTCCCGGCCTGAGCCGCGACGAAGAATACGAGATTGCCCTGCGCTATCTCGGCGCGGCGAAGGTCGGCGCCTTCATGGCGCTATACGACGCCGGCGGCCACGACGACGCCACCATCAACGTCCGCCCGACCAAGGTCGCCGAGTTCCAGAGCGCCTCGGCGGGGGCGTGAGGGAGAGGGACATCGGATTCGCACTGTGCCGCGAAATTCGTTACTCTTGCTGCGACTCGGAGTGGTTGTCCGGGGCGCTTCGGACCAACACGACACAACGAACAGTGGGAGGCTCTGACATGACATTGCGTGAGCGCGCGGACGATCTTGCCCAGTCGGTATTATCGGCGTTGCAGGCGTCGCCGGACGCCGATCGAACGAAACAGGTGACCGACGTCATCGAGAAAGCGATCATCGACGTTGTCCTCGAGGAACGTAAGCGCTGCGCCAGCGTCGGCGTCGCCCATGGCACGCCGGACGCGGATCGGGCGAGCAAGATCGCCGGCGCCATTCGCCGCGCCGAGGGTGCCGAAATCGCCGGCCACGCCGCCACCCAGTGGTGACCGTGGGGCCGAACGAGGACCGCGCCTGAGGCAGCTAGTCGTCCCGCATGACCGCGCCCATCACCCGGGCGAAGACCTTCTGGCCGCTGCGGTAATGGTATTTGTTATAGTTGCCGGCGAACACCGTGACCACGATCTGCTTCGCGGCCGCTTGATCGGGCAACCGGGAAGAACCCGATGTCTGCGCCATGGCGGATGCCGGCCAAGCGAGAAGCCCCGCGCAGACGACCGCAACTAGCGTCGCGATACACAAGCGCCTCATCCTCGCTTTTCCTCCGCGATTTCGTCAGTCCAACGGCGGCCTCCGTTTGCCGAAGCCCGTTGCCTGCTCATAAGCATGGGCGACCTGGAGCACCGTGAGGTCAGCGCCGGGGCGGCCGAGGATTTGCAGGCCACGCGGAACACCGCTATCCGAGAGGCCGCAGGGCACCGTGACGGCGGGCAGTCCGAGCAGCGGTGCGGCGAACAGCAGGGACCAGTCGAGCCGGTTGCCCGCTTCTTCGTCGTTGAAGCCGATGGGGTCGGACAGGTCGTTAGGCCAGACCAGCACGTCGTGTTCGTCGAAGGCCTGGGTTACATCGCGCCACATCCGGTGGCGGTACGCTTCGGCGGCCATGAAGTCGGCGCCGGTCAAGCCGCGGAGCCAGTGGTATTTCTCCTCGAGCCGGGCATCGAGGCCGCGCCCCACCGCCGGTTCGGTCTCGGCGGCGACCCGCTGATAGGCGAGAGCGCTGTAGCTTTCGCCGAGGTCGCCGGAATGGTCGATGGGACGGTCGGCGACGACGCAACCGAGGTCTTCGAAGATGGCCCGTTGGGCGTCGAAATTTGCGCCGATATCGGGGTCGATCTCGAGGCAGCCGTGATCCCGGCTCCAGCCGATTCGCAGGCCCTTCATATGGCGGGCCAGCTCCGGCAGGCCGGGCGGGAACGGCGCCGACACCACCACCGGGCAGCGCCGGTCGGGGCCGGTCAGGGCCGACAGGAACAGGGCCGCATCGGCCACCGTGCGGGCCATGGGTCCGGCCGTGTTCATGTTGTGCCACATGGCCGGGTTGGGCACGTCGGGGATCATCCATGACGTGGGTCGGTGGCCGACGATGTTGCACCACGCCGCCGGGTTGCGCACCGAGCCGCCGATGTCGGAGCCGTCGGCCAGGGAACACAGGCCGCTGGCCAGGGCGGCGCCGCTGCCGCCACTGCTGGCGCCGGGGCACAGGCTGGTGTCATAGGGATTGCGCGTCGCCCCGAACACCGGGTTGTCGCAAGTGTTGAGCGCCATGGTGAATTCCGGCGTGTTGAGCTTGCCGAGAATAATCGCGCCGGCGGCCTTCTCGCGCTCGACCACCAGGTGGTCGAAGTCCGGCACATGGTCCTTGAAGGCGAGGGAGGCGAAGGTGGTGCGGATGCCCTTGGTCGGAAAGCAGTCCTTCACGCCGATGGGCAAACCGTGGAGGACGCCCCCATCATCGCCCCGGGCGCGCGCCCCATCGGCCGCCTTGGCTTCATGGCGGGCCTCGTCAAGACGCAGGGTGACGAAGGCATTGAGCAGCGGATTGTAGCGCTCGATCCGCTCGATGCAGGCATCGACAAGCTCAACCACGCCCAGTTCGCGCTTGTCGAGCAGGGCTTTCTGCTCGACGGCGGAGAGGAAACAAAGATCAGTGGCGTTCATGATGCCGCCCCCGCCGCCATGGCGTCCCTGCGCCGATCAGCAACGCCGCTGTATGATCGCTCATTGGTCTCTCCGCACCAGTTTTAATCTCAGTGCAGTTTTCCAGTATCGGCAGGGCCGATCAACCGCTATCTGAACAATCAAACTTGGCGCCCAACCGGCCGGCCGGCGAGATTTCCGCACCACACGACGCCTCATTGTTGGGCGATCTTCTCGCGATGTTGACATGGCGAGGTTTTGGGTCTCACCGTTTGACTAACGTC
This sequence comes from Alphaproteobacteria bacterium, assembly GCA_046582535.1. Lineage (GTDB taxonomy): Bacteria > Pseudomonadota > Alphaproteobacteria > JAAXGF01 > JAAXGF01 > JAYZAP01. The sequence continues at coordinate 9,479 of JAYGEF010000264.1, read as the reverse complement.
ACATTGAAGAACAAATTGTCACCTTAAATTGGTGGTTTACCCAGGACAGCGGAGAGCGATATGAACCCGAGCGAATATGCTAGGCTTGACGGGGTGGCGCTGGCCGCGGCGATCAAGCGTGGCGATGTGTCCGCGACGGAAGTCGCCGAAACGGCGATTGGCGTGATCGAAAACCTGAACCCCAAGCTCAACGCCGTGGTGATGACGAACTTCGACAATGGGCGGGGGGCGGCAAGGGATGTTGCCGCGGAAACGGCCCTGGCGGGCGTTCCGTTTCTGCTTAAGGACGTCAATCAGTTCAGCCATGACATGCCGACGACGTTCTCAAGTGTGTTCTTCACGGGTGCCAAGGCGAAGCCCGACAGCGAGTTGGTGTCGCGTTGGCGCAAGGCCGGCCTGATTATCCTCGGCAAGACAAACACGCCCGAGTTCGCCGAGGACTTTGTCTGCGAGCCGACGCTTCGTGGCGTGACGCTCAATCCGTGGAACCCCGAGGTGACGACAGGCGGCAGCTCCGGTGGCGCGGGCGCCGCGGTGGCGTCCGGCATGGTGCCCTTCGCTCACGCGACGGATTTAGGCGGCTCGATCCGCATTCCAGCCGCGTGCTGCGGCGTATTCGGTCTCAAGCCGACGACCGGATTGAACCCGGTGGGTCCTTATTATTCCGAGATTTCCGGCGGGTTCAATTCGGATCACGTGCTGTCGCGAACGGTCCGTGACAGTGCTGCGGCGCTGGATGCCAGCGCGGGTCCCATGCGCGGCGTGCGTTATCACGTGAGGCCGATGGTCAACTCCTTCCTGGAGGCTCTTGATCAACCGGTTCCCAAGTTTCGTATCGGTGTCTCGAAGCTCACGCCATCTGGTGATGCGGTCGGCGCCAATCAGGAGCAGGCGGTCGACAAGGTTAGCGCCGCTCTTCAGGGCATGGGGCATGAGCTAGTCGAATACCGGCATCCCGACGATCTCGGTCTTGGAAGCTGGATGGAAAGCCTGTGGATGATGGATGTGGTCTACGAGATTGAAAACCGGATTCAGGAACTCGGCCGCGAGCCCGAACGTCACGAGATCGACGCGCTGACACGCTATTGCCGCGAGCATGTTGCCGGACTGACCGCCATGGATCTCTACAGGGCGCGTCAGGGCGCGCACGAGGCGAGCATCAAGTTGATGAACGCCATGAGCGATCTCGACATGGTTTTGACGCCTGCCTTGGGCAGTGACCCCATAGCCGTCGGCGCATTGGACAGTCGTACCGACAATTTCACCATGGAGAAGTGGAGTGAGGCGGGGCACGCATTCGCGCCGTTCGCCTATATCTGCAACATCACCGGGCAGCCGTCCGCATCGCTGCCGGTTCAGCTGGTTGAAGGCGAACATCCCTGCGCCGTACAGTTGGCCGGCCATCATCTGCGGGACCATGTTGTGCTCCAGCTGGCCCACCAGCTTGAAGAACATTTCCAATGGAGCGGCTATCGCCCGCCAATCTGGGCCGGCGCATAGGGCCGCAAAGGGCCCACACGCGGGGCCACGGTCGCCCCGGCCTCGTCGCGGACTTCATCCAGACGCAGGGCCTTCGGTTCGACGGCGGAGAGAAAACAACGCTCTAACGTTCGATATCGCCTCCCGCTTCGGGCAGAACCCATGGTATGGCGAGCAGGACGCCAAACTCCTTGGGGAAATCGGCGCTGACGCGGGCGTGGACGGCGCCCTGCTTGTCGTAGAAGCGGGCCAGGGGGGATAGTGGAATGATCGCTTCGTGCCAGATGCCGGCATTGCGGCAGACGCCGAAGCTGCCGTCACAGTAGAACGCCACCCAGTCATCCGGGCGCATGTCGTCGCCGGCCTTGGCGAGCGGGACCACGAAGGGCTTGTTGTCGAGCGGATAGAACAGCTGGCCGCCGTCCGGATGGTAGTTGCCGTGCCAGATCAGAATCCGGGAACGATCCGCGTCGGGATTATCGCGGCGCGCCTGTTCCGGGGCGGTACTCCAGCCGAGAATGTATTTTTGCTTCACCGCCGTGTTTTCGCCGAGCAGCACATCGCCGTCCCAGTGGAACTCGAAGATACCGTCCACATAGCCGCCTTCATTGCCGGTGCCCGGGTCAACCGGCCGCCAGCCCGAAGCGGGCCACGTGGTGAGGGGAACCGGATGGTTCGTGAAGTCGGTGACCATGGTGCCGTAGTCGGCAAAGGTCTCGGCGGTTGCCCGGATTATCGGGACGTCGACGTGCGGCAGACCGGCGGCAACCACCGGGTTCATGAAGTCAATGGGCTGACCGGCATCGTGGGGCATGGCTCCATATTCTCTGAAGACGCTCTAGTGCTCGACCTTGGCCCAGACCATGCGTTTTGAGGCGTAGAGCAGGGCCGTGAGCACAGCCAGGAACAGCATCACCTTGAGGCCCATGCGCTTGCGCGTCTCTAGGTTGGGCTCGGCCGCCCACATGAGGAAGTGGGTGATGTCCTCGGCCATCTGCTCGACGCTGGCTTCGGTGCCGTCGACATACTCGACGCCGTCTTCGTACAGCGGCGGCGGCATGGCGATCTGATTGCCCGGGAAGTAGTGGTTGTAGGACATGCCGTCGGCGAGCTCCATATCGTCGGGCTCGTCGTCGTAGCCGGTCATCAGGGCATAGAGATAGTTGGCCCCATCCTTGCGCGCCTTGGCCATGAGCGACAGGTCCGGCGGCAGGGCGCCGTTGTTCGAGGCGCGGGCCGCGTTATCGTTGGCGAAGGGGCTGGGGATGCGGTCCGACGCCAGGCCGGGGCGGTCGTACATCTCGCCTTCTTCATCGGGGCCGTCCACGATGTCGTACTCGGCGGCGATGGCCTTGACCGCGTCCTCGTCGAAGCCAATTTCCGAGAGATTGCGGAAGCTCAGGTACTTGACCCCATGGCAGCTGGCGCAGACTTCCTGGTAGACCTGGAAGCCGCGTTGGATGGCCGGTTTGTCGAACTCACCGAACATGCCTTCGAAGGACCAGCCATGGTCGGGCAGGGTGGCCCCGCCTGACGCCTGGACCGGCGCCGCCAGACCAATGGACAGGACAAGAGCGGCTGCTGTCAGAATGATACCGCGCATCACGACTTCTCCATTTTCGCGGCCGTGGCGCCGCCGGGCATGGTGCCGCCGCCCTTAAGCACGGGTGTTCCGATGCTTTCCGGCACCGGCCGGGTCCGCTCGAGCTTGCCGACCAGCGGCATGAAGATGAGCAGGTGGGCGAAATACCATGCTGTCGCCAAGCGCCCCATGAGGATGAAATTACCCTCCGCCGGGTTGGCGCCGATCCAGCCGAGGAACAGGCAATCGAGCAGGAACAGCCAAAACAGGCCCTTGTAGATCGGCCGGAAAGTGGCCGAGCGCACCTTCGAGGTGTCGAGCCACGGCAGCACGAACAGGATCAACAGCGAGGCGAACATGGCGACCACGCCGAGCAGCTTGTCGGGGACGGCGCGCAGGATGGCGTAGAACGGCAGGAAATACCATTCCGGCACGATGTGGGTCGGTGTCACCAGTGAATTGGCCGGAATGTAGTTATCGACCTCACCCAGCAGATTGGGCGCAAAAAACACCAGATACGACAGCACCAGCATGAAGACGCCGAGACCGAACATGTCCTTAACGGTGTAGTAGGGATGGAACGGCAGGGCGTCCTGCGACCCCTTCATGTCGATGCCCAGCGGGTTGTTCGACTTGTGCACGTGCAGCGCCCAAAGATGCATAACGACCACGCCGACCAGCAGGAAGGGCATCAGGTAATGCAGGCTGAAGAAGCGGTTGAGCGTCGGATTGTCGATCACGAAGCCGCCCCACATCCAGGTGGTAATGGACTCGCCGACCCAGGGAATGGCAGTGAACAGGTTGGTGATCACCGTGGCGCCCCAATAGCTCATCTGGCCCCACGGCAGCACATAGCCCATGAAGGCTGTGGCCATCATCATAAACAGGATGACCAGGCCGAGCCACCAGAGGATTTCGCGCGGCGCCTTGTACGAGCCGTAGTAAAGGCCGCGGAAAATATGGATATAGACCACCAGGAAGAACATTGAGCCGCCATTGGCGTGGGCATAGCGCATCAGCCAGCCGTAATTGACGTTGCGCATAATGTGCTCGACGCTATCGAAGGCGAGATCGGCCTGGGGCGTGTAGTGCATGGCCAGAATGATGCCGGTGGCGATCTGCAGCACCAGGGCGATGCCGGCCAGCGAGCCGAAATTCCACCAGTAATTCAGATTGCGCGGCGCCGGGTAGTCGATCAGGTGGTGGTTGACGAAGCCGAAGATCGGCAGACGGTACTCGACCCACTGGACGACGGGATTTTGCATAAGCCAGTTCATGGTGATCGTCCCTCAGCCAATCTTAATGACATCATCGGAGAGGTATTGGTAATCCGGCACCTCGAGATTGAGCGGCGCCGGGCCGATACGGATGCGACCCGATGTGTCGTAGTGGGAACCATGGCAGGGGCAGAACCAACCGTCGAACTCGCCTTTGAAATCGCCCGCCTTTTGCCCGAGCGGAATGCAGCCGAGATGGGTGCAGATGCCGACCATGATCAGCCATTCCGGCTTTTCCGCCCGCTCGGCGTCGGTCTGCTGATGGCGCAGCGAACTGACATCGACGTCTCGTGCGCTGGCAATTTCCGCTGCCGTGCGATGGCGAACGAACACCGGCTTGCCGCGCCACACCACGGTAATGCTCTGGCCGACCTCGATTGGCGAAATATCGACCTCGGTGCTGGACAACGCCAGCACGTCGGCTGACGGGTTCCAGCTATCGATCATGGGCCAGACGGCAGCGGCGGCGCCGACTGCTGTCATGGCGCCGGTAGCGAGATATAAAAACTCCCGCCGCGTTTCATCCTCGCCGTGGGCAGCGCCCTGCCCAGCGGCGGAGGTTGATTCAGCCATACCGATCGCCTCCCAGAGTTCGTGAGCTTCAGATTGCATGGGTTTTGTCATCAAAACGCCGCCATGTCCAGCCCTCCGGCGGACGGCTATTGAAAGATTTTTCGGCACCGCTTAACAGGGTCCGCCCGAGGCCTTAGAATGGCTTGAATAAGGACTCGAAGGTTGCGGCCAACCTCTTGTAGCCAAGCGGTAAATCGGGCCGGGTGACGATATGGATGGAACATGGCGCTCAATGACAATCAGACCCCGCTTGTGCGCCTGGCGCTGTACGAGCCGGACATTCCGCAGAACACCGGCACGATGCTGCGTCTCGCGGCCTGTCTCGGCGTGGCCGTCGATGTGATCGAACCCTGCGGTTTCGTGTTGTCCGACAGCCGTATGCGTCGCGCCGGGCTCGATTATCTTGATGCGGTTGATCTCACTCGTCATATCTCGTGGTCGACCTATTGGGCGGCCCGCGACGCTCAGGTTGGCCGCCTGGTGCTGTTGACGACCGGGGCGACGACTGCCTATACGCAGTTCGCCTACCGACCCGGTGACACCTTGTTGCTGGGCCGCGAGAGCGCCGGCGTGCCCGACGCGGTCCATCAGGTGGTTGATGCCGCTGTCGTGATCCCCATGGTAGCGGGCATGCGTTCGCTCAATGTCGCCGTGGCTAGCGCCATGGTCCTGGGCGAGGCGTTGCGCCAGATCGAGGGTTTTGCAGAGATGTCGTCATGACCGAACAACACCAATCCACCGCCGAGGCCTGGTTCCGGGATCTCCGGGATCGCATCTGCGTTGCTTTCGAGGCGGTCGAGGATGATCTTACGGGTGATGGTTTGGACCTGCCGCCGGGGCGTTTCGAGCGTAAGGCCTGGGACCGACCGGGCGGCGGTGGTGGCGTCATATCGATCATGCGCGGCCGGGTGTTCGAGAAGGTCGGGGTCAATGTCTCCACGGTCTCCGGAACCTTCGGCGATGAATTCCGCGGCCAGATCAAAGGCACCGAGGACGACCCGTCATTCTGGGCCGCGGGCATATCGCTGGTCGCTCATATGCGCTCGCCCCTGGTTCCGGCGGTGCACATGAATACCCGCCACATCGTCACCGGGAAGCACTGGTTCGGTGGCGGCGCCGACCTTACCCCCATGGTCGCTGACGATGACGACACGGCCGCGTTTCACGGCGCCATGAAAGCCGCCTGTGACGGCCACGACCCGGCCTATTACCCCAAGTTCAAGAAGTGGGCCGATGAATATTTCTTCCTGCCCCATCGCGACGAGCCCCGTGGCGTCGGCGGAATTTTCTACGATTCCCTCGATACCGGCGACTGGGATGCCGATTTTGCATTCACCCGCGATGTCGGCCTCGCCTTTCTCGATGTCTATCCTCGAATTGTGCGGCGTCACATGAACCGCGCCTGGACGCCCGAGCAGCGAGCCCATCAACTGGTCCGTCGGGGTCGCTACGTGGAGTTCAACCTGCTCCACGACCGCGGCACCCAATTCGGCCTCAAGACCGGCGGCAACACCGAAGCCATCCTCATGTCCCTGCCGCCCGAGGTCACCTGGCCGTAACGGTCCACCCTCGCGCTTGGCCGGGTGGTCGCCATGGACTAAAGTGGTGGGGTAGATTTTGTCCTCCAGGGGGGATTGAGAATATGTTGGCGCGTATTTCCGGCGCAATTTTGATGGTTACCGTCGTGATTGGCGGGATGCCGGCGGCCGTGGCCGAAGATTGGCCAATCGCCGCTTTCGCCGGTCATTTTTCCGGCACCGGTGTGGCCAAGGACGAGATCAGCAAGACGTTCGACGAAACCGTGCGCAATATCGACGTCATCATCACGCCGGATGGCGATGGCTTCGCCCTCAGCTGGGCGACTGTTTTGCGTAAAGACGGTGACGCCGACGAAACCGATATCAAGCAAAACCACCACGCCCTGTTTTTCGAGGCCACCGAGCACGCCAGTGTGTTTCAGAGTGGTGTCGAGGTTGATCCGCTGGCCGGCTGGCCGTTTGTCTGGGCGCGCATTCAGGAGCGTACCCTGACCATTCATTCCCTGCTGGTTCACGAAGACGGGTCCTACGAGATGCAGACCTACGACCGGACCCTGACCGACGCCGGCATGGAACTCTATTTCACCCGGTTCCGTGACGGTCGCCTGGTGCGTAGCGTCAGCGGCACCCTGACCAGGGTTGAGGATTAGAGCCATCCAGGATCATTCGATCCTGGATGGCTCTGATTGCAGCGTATGCTGCAATCCGCCGCGAAGCGGGCGGAAGCCTGCGTGGCGTTTGAACGTAAGTGCGATTGTGAACACGATCAAACTTGAAATGGTCTAGTTGTCTATGGCGGCGGTCAGTTCTTTCAATTTGGCCAGCGTCTCGTCACGGTCGGCCTTGAAGTCGCCGGCGATCCACCAATCCTCGACAGCCGTCAGCAGCTGCCCAACTTCGGGGCCGGGGGCGACACCCAAAGCAATCACGTCGGCACCCTTGACCGGCAGGGCGGGCGAAGGCCAGTTCCGAGCCGTTGCGATCATGGCGTCATAGGGCGCGGCCATGGCCTTGGCGTCCCGTTGCTCGTGAAATGCCGCATCGGCCCAGGCCAGATAAACCAAGTCGATGAATGGTGCCGCGCCGATGCGGTAAAGAACGCGGCGCTGGGCCAGGGGATCGAGACCGCCATCCACCGCGGCGCCAGGCTCGACCATGGCCATGAGCCGGTCTCGTTGGTCGTTGGACAGGCGCAATCGTTGCGCCGCCGCCAGGGCGTTGCCGCCCGGACGCAACAGCATGGCCAGGCGGCGCAGGCCGTCGGGTGCCCCGGCTTCAGCCTGGCATAGGGCGGCGAGACCATCGATCCTGCGTACGCCGGGCAACACATGGGCCATCACCCCGGTCTCAATCATCTGCTCCAGCGCCTCGCAGGGCGTGGGCACCGCCAGCAGCTTGAGCATCTCGCCGCCGACACGCTCGCCGGACAACGTCGCCACCGCGGCCGCCTTGGCGCGGCAGGCAGCCACGGCGTCACTGTCCGGGGCGCCGCTGCCGTAGCGGGCATGAAAACGAAAAAAGCGCAGCACCCGTAGGGCGTCCTCGTCGATGCGCGTCGGGCCATGACCAATGAAGCGCACTCGTCCGGCCTTAAGGTCGGCAAGGCCGCCGACCGGGTCGTAGAGGGTGCCGCCCGGATCGCAGTACAGCGCGTTCATGGTGAAGTCGCGGCGCGCCGCATCGGCCGCCCAGTCATCGATGAAGGCGACTGTTGCGTGGCGGCCATCAGTCTCCACATCGCGGCGAAGGGTGGTGATCTCGAAGGGCCGGTGCGCGGCGACCACCGTCACCGTACCGTGTTTGATGCCCGTGGGGACCGCGCGCAGACCCGCCGCCTCGAGCAGACGGGTGACGGTCCCGGGCCCGTCGGGCGTGGCGATGTCGATTTCCGTGTCGCTGTCGGCAAAGCCGATCACCGCATCGCGCACGGCGCCGCCGACAATGCGCACCACCGCGCCCTCGGCGCCAAGCGCGTCAATCACCGCCCTGGTTCCGGGCGCTGTCATCCACGGCTGGGTATCGATATGACCGGCCGGTTCCATGGCGACGTCCGGTTATTCCGCGTGGCTCGGGACTATCTCGCCGTCGATGTATTCCGGCGGATGGTAGGTGGCGCCTGGCGGTGCGCCGCCCTGAAGCGCCAGTACCACGAAGCCGATGGCGACCAGCCCGGCGCTGGCGATCATCAACCAGGTCCACGGGGCGTCGCGCCATTCCGGGCCGCCTTCTTCGCCTGCTTTGCGCGCCTTGTAGCGGGCGAAGGCCAGCCACAGGCCGTAGATAACGAACGGCAGGATGATCGGCAGCAGGTAGTTCAGGAGAATCCGTCTCATAGTCTTAGAAGCACTTCCTGGAGTCGCCCGACGATACGGGCGGTGGCTCCCCAAACCATATGGCCGTCGTAATCGGCATAGATATCGTAGCTGCGTATCTCGCCGCGCCAGAACGCCTCTTCGCGGCGCTTGTTGGCCGGATCGAAAAGAAAGCTGAGCGGCACTTCGAACGCCTCGGCGACCTCGAACTCATCGAGGGTCAGCGAATAGGGCGGCGTCACCAGCCCGACCACCGGCACCACCGAGAAGCCGCTCGAGGTGTCGTGGGCGTCGAGACAGCCGATGATCTCAACCGCCTCGGGGCGCAAGCCGATTTCCTCGTCGGCTTCGCGCAACGCGGTGGCTACGGCGTTGTCATCGGCTTCCTCATAACGGCCACCGGGAAAGCTCACCTGGCCGGCATGGTCATGAAGATGGGCGGTGCGCTCGGTGAAAATGGCGGACAGCCCTTCTTCGTGGGTGACCAGAGGAATCAACACCGCCGCCGGCGTCAGAGGGCGCTCCGCATCCGCCGGTTCGGGCACCGCCTCCCAACCGCGAGGGTCGAGGGTGGCGAGACGCTCGCGTACGGCCTCCGGCTTCATGACGCCACGTCCATGGCGTCCATGTCGCCGATGGTGAAGAAGCGGCCGTCGCTCCAAACGCCGAAAAGAGCCTTGCCGTCGATCAATTCTTCGTGACCGAGTTCGACCAGTTC
>JAYGEF010000262.1:0-6433 GCA_046582535.1 Alphaproteobacteria bacterium | reverse complement strand
CATGTTTGAATTGGGTGCTGCTCTCCCGTAGGCCGAATAACACCGATCCATCGCCGCGTTTGGCGCCACAGCGAGGGTAAAATCAATGCAGACAAAAATGCGGGGCCGTTGAATGCAACTGGGAACAATCGAAAGTATCTGGCGCTATCCGGTAAAAGGCATGCGCGGGGAGGAAATTCCCCACGTCTACACCGGCTTCTCCGGACTGATGGGCGACCGTATTTATGGCGTTATCGCCGACGACGGCCTCGAAGGGTTTCCCTGGCATACTGGGCGCGACCAGGAAGAATTCGTGCTCTACAACGCCAGCTATCGCGCCAGCGAGGCCCTGCTCGAGCCGGCGGACCTGGAGTCCTTTGAAGGCCATGCCCCCGGCGTCACCCCGCTTTACCCGGATTCCGACGCCTTCGAGGTCAGCGTCGAGACCAACGAGGGCGAGACCTACGACGACATCGAGGACCCGGCCTTCATCGCCGACCTGGAACGGGTCACCGGCCGCACGCTCAGGGTCCACATGACCCAGCGCGGCCAGCACGACTGCCGTCCGCTATCGATTTTCTCCCTGTCGGCGGCGGCCCGGCTCGGCGAGGAGCTTGGCATGGACATCGACAAGCGCCGCTTCCGGGCGAACTTCTATGTGGAGTGGGACAATCAGGACGACCCCTATTTCGAAGTCTCCCTGGTCGGCAAAACCTTGAAAATCGGCGACCGGCTGGAAGTCGCGGTGGTCGAGCGCGACCCGCGTTGCAAGATGATCACCCTTGATCCCGACACCTCGGAAGAATCGCCTAAGATCCTCCGGCACGTGAGCCGAAATCACGACGGCTGCGCCGGCGTATTCGCCGCGGTGCTGCAGGACGGCCGGGTCAAAAGGGGCGACGCCATCACCCTGAAGTGAGTTGGGCACGGGGAGCGAAAATCACCCCAACGGCGGCGCCGTCTCAGGTGCGGGTACAATGGATATGAAGGGTATTTGGGACATGACGGTGCCGAGGACGACATCATGAGCAAACTCGATAGCGCCGATGCGCTGCGCGACACCTACGGCCACGCCCAGGGGCGCGCCGTGACCAAGCAGATGGACAGGCTGGAGAGCCATTCGCGGCGCTTCATCGAGTTGTCTCCGTTTCTGGTCATGGCGACGTCGCGGCCCGATGGTCTGGCCGATGCCTCGCCCAAGGGCGATCATCCGGGGTTTGTCCAGGTGCTCGATGACCACACCATCGCCATCCCCGACCGGCCGGGCAACAACCGTCTCGATTCCATGGAGAACATCCTGGCCAATCCGGCGGTCGGGCTGATCTTTTTTATTCCCGGGGTGAACGAGACCCTGCGGGTCAACGGGGTTGCCGAGGTGCGCGATGATGGGGATTTGTTGGCGCGCTTCGAGGTCAACGGCAAGCTGCCCAAGACGGTCTATGTGGTCACCGTCAAGGAAGCCTATCTCCATTGCGCCAAGGCGCTGATGCGCTCGAAGCTTTGGTCGCCCGAGGCCCAGGCGCCTGAGCGCCCGATCCCGTCCATCGGCGAGATGATCAAGGATCAGGCGGGCGACGATGATCCGGTCGAGGACCAGGCCGATATGGAAGCGCGCTATAGCAAGGTGCTGTACTAATCGTGGTCGCCCCCATCCTCCCCATAAGCCTGCTTCAACCCGGCTTCGCCGTACATATCGCTGATCGCCTGGGGCCCGGCGCGCTTCGATAGCTCGATAAACCGGTCGTTTTCCTGGGCCCGCCAGATCAGGCGTTCCGAGTAGGCGGGCATGAGCTGGTCGCGGGCGCGGCGCGGCAGGGCTTTGAGGCTGTTGCTCAGGGCGTGTTCCACGTCGGGTGGGTTGGTCCAGGCGGCCTTGTAGAGGATCAGGCCGCCGCGGCCGCCACCATCGACCAATTTGGCCAGGTCATGTTGGGCAGCAGGCCCCCAGGCGTGGTGGGCGGCGCCGTCGAGATCGTCGAGCAGGATCGGGCGGGCGACGTTGTGCTCATGGCGTAAGGACCGGGCGTTAGCGCGCTTGTCGGCCATGGACCCGTGCGGGCCCAGGTGCTCGCCGGGGCGGGCCTCTCGCGTATAGATAAAGACCGATCGCACGGACCGATCGCACGGACCGGGCGGCAATGTCATCCATGGCCGCCGCCGCCGTAACCAAGCCTCTTCGCCGGTCACGCGCCGTTAACTCGTTCAAAAGACATTTCAATCACCGTGTGAGAGAATTGCCGGTCAGCGACTCGGACGGGCTTGGAGTTCCGGCGGAACAGGTGCCATGACGACGGTTGATGTACATACGGGCGATCCCGGCGGCTTGCCGGCGACCACGTTCTTTTCGCGGACCTATGACGAGGCCCGCGATCTGCTGGTGGAATCCCGCGACTATATGGCGACCACCCGGAACATTCACTTCGCCCTGCCGACCCGGGAGCTGGTCCACGCCATGGAGACCCTGCGCCTGACCACCCGGCTGACCCAGATCATGGCCTGGCTGATCCTCCAGCGGGCGCTCCATTCCGGCGAGATCGCCATGGACGACATTCTGGCCCCGGCCAACCGCCTGGGGGCCCAGGATATCTGCGAGATGACCGGCGGCGAGGCCGCCGCCGACTTGCCGGCGATCCTGCGCGAACTGCTGACCCGCAGCCGCAAACTCTATCAACGGATCCATCGCCTCGACGAAATGATCGTTCGCGATAACGCTTGATGACTGTTACCACCGGCTATAAAGAATGCTCGCTGGGCGTTGCTTCTTGTAAGGCGCGTTCAAGCGCCACGCAGGCGGGCGCCGCATAAGCGGCGGGAGCCCCAGTCTGTGTGAATACCAAATTGGGCGATGTGAACGCAGCAAGGTCACCCCGTGACCTTGCGTTAACGCCGCGCCCCAATCTTGCCACAATGCTCATTTAGTCTAAACAATGCCGCGCGCCACCGGATGTGGTATCCTTTATTGTTAACGCAACAAGATACAGCCCCACCAACTTATCGGTAAGACCAACCCCATGGCCGGCCATTCACAATTCAAGAACATCATGTACCGCAAGGGCGCCCAGGACGCCAAGCGGGCCAAGGTGTTCACCAAGATCATTCGCGAACTGACCGTCGCCGCCCGCGCCGGTCTGCCCGACCCTGCCATGAACCCGCAGCTGCGCCTCGCCATCCAGACCGCCAAGGCGGCCAACATGCACAAGGACACCATGGAGCGCGCCATCAAGCGCGGCAGCGGCGCCGTCGATGGCGAGAATTTCGAGGAGTTTCGCTACGAGGGCTATGCCCCGGGCGGGGTGGCGGTCATCGTCGAAGCCCTGACCGACAATCGCAACCGCACCGCCGCCGAGGTCCGCACCGCCTTCAACAAGGGCGGCGGCAATCTCGGCGAGACCGGCAGCGTGACCTTCATGTTCGACCGGGTCGGGACGATTTCCTACGACCCGGACGTCGCCACCGCCGACGAGGTTCTGGAAGGCGCCATCGAGGCCGGCGCCGACGACTGTGAGTCGACTACCCACGGCCACGAAATCACCTGCGCCCCGGACCAGCTCGGCGATGTGCGTGATGCGCTCGACGCCAGCATCGGCGCCTGTCAGAGCGCCCGGCTCGAGTGGAAGCCGCAGAACACCATTCCCGTCGATCTCGATACCGCGACCTCGTTGTTCCGGCTGATCGAGACCCTGGAGGACAACGACGATGTGCGCACCGTATCGGCCAACTTCGATGTGTCGGACGACGTGATGGCGCAGCTCAGCGCCTAGTCAAAGGTAAAGGCGTTTATTTATCATGCGCATGCTCGGTCTTGATCCCGGATTACGGGCCACCGGTTGGGGGGTCATCGATACCGATGGCAACCGTCTGAGCCACGTCGCCCACGGCACCGTGCGCAGCGATGGCTCGGCCTCCCTGGCCGAACGGCTGACGCAAATTCATCGCGGCCTTGACGAGGTCGTCACCACCTACCGGCCGGACGCGGCGGCGGTCGAGGAGACATTCGTCAACAAGAACCCCAAGTCGACCCTCAAGCTGGGCCTGGCCCGGGGCGTCGCTCTGCTGACCCCGGCCCTGGCCGGTATCGAGGTCTTCGAATACGCCACCAACCTGGTCAAGAAATCCGTGGTCGGCAGCGGTCATGCGGGCAAGCAACAGGTCGCCGAGATGGTGCGCCGCCTGCTGCCCGGCTGCCTGCCCGAGAACAGCGATGCCGCCGACGCCCTGGCGGTCGCCATCTGCCATGCTCACCACGCCCAGACTCAAGGGCTGTGGCGCCTCGCGGCGGCCGCCCAATGATCGCCAAGCTGTGGGGCCGCCTCGACCAGATTCTCGACGACGGTGTTGTGGTCGATGTCCAGGGGGTCGGCTATCACGCATTCTGCTCGGGCCGCACCCTGGGCACCCTGCCCGAGGCCGGGACCCCGGTCGAGCTCTATATCGAGACCCATGTACGCGAGGATCACATCCACCTGTTCGGCTTCGTCGATGAGGCTGAACGCGAGTGGTTCAAATTGTTGCAAACCGTCCAGGGAGTCGGCGCCCGTGTCGCCCTGGCCCTGCTCGCGGTGGTCGGACCCGGCGAACTGGCCCAGGTTATCGCCGCCCAGGACAAGGCGGCCCTGACCCAGGCCAGTGGCGTCGGCGGCAAGCTCGCCGCCCGCATCGTCAGCGAGCTCAAGGGCGCGGTCGGCAATATGGCGCTGGGACCGGTGGCGGCGATTGGCGAAACCGCCGACGCCGGCGGCACCACCGGCGACGCGGTCTCGGCGCTGATCAATCTCGGTTACCGCCGGGGCGACGTGGTCGGCGCGGTGGCCGCCGCCAGCCGTGACCTGGGCAAGGATGCCGGCCTCGAAGAACTGATCCGCGCCGGCCTGCGCGAACTGGCGCCATGAACCAGGACTCCATGGACCAGAGTGGGGACAACGTGCTGGCCCCGGCGTTCAACCCTGATGACGCGCCGGAAATGGTGCTGCGTCCGCAGAGCCTCGACGACTTTGTCGGCCAGCGCCAGGTGCGCGAGAACCTGCGCATATTCATTGACGCCGCCCGGTCACGGCGCGAGGCCCTCGACCATGTGCTGTTCCACGGCCCGCCGGGCCTCGGCAAGACCACCCTGGCGCAAATCGTCGCCCATGAGCTCGGCGTCGGCTTTCGCGCGACCTCGGGCCCAGTGGTCGCCAAACCCGGCGACCTGGCGGCGTTGCTGACCAACCTGCAGGAACGCGACGTCCTGTTCATCGACGAAATTCACCGTCTCAGCCCGGTGGTCGAGGAGGTTCTCTACCCGGCCATGGAGGACTTCCAACTCGACCTTATTATCGGCGAGGGGCCGTCGGCGCGCTCGGTGCGTCTCGATCTGCCGCCGTTCACCCTGGTCGGCGCCACCACCCGCTCGGGCCTGATCACCACGCCGCTCCGCGAACGCTTCGGCATTCCGTCGCGGCTGTCATTCTACGAGCCCGACGAGCTTGAACAGATCGTCCGCCGCGGCGCGTCGGTGCTCGACATGGCGATCACTCCGGAAGGGGCCCGCGAAATCGCCCGCCGGGGACGCGGTACGCCGCGGGTGGCGGTGCGCCTGCTGCGCCGGGTGCGCGACTTCGCCGCCATGGCCGGGGCCGAGACCGTCGATGCCGCCGCCGCCGACGCGGCGCTCAATCGCCTTGAGGTCGATAATCGCGGTCTCGATGCCATGGACCGCCGTTACTTGCGCCTGATGGCCGAGCACTACGGCGGCGGCCCGGTCGGCGTTGACACCATGGCGGCGGCGCTCTCGGAACAGCGCGACGCCATCGAGGATGTCATCGAGCCTTACCTGATCCAGCAGGGCTTTGTCATGCGCACGCCGCGCGGCCGCGCCCTGACCCCGGCGAGCTACGACCACCTGGGCCTCGACACGCCACGCGCCATGGGCGCCCAGTTCGATCTCATGGCGCCAGAGAACGCAAGTGAGAACGCAAGCGAGGACATCGGCGATGTCTGAGCATTCGGGAACCATGGAGGGCGATGCCCACCGGCTGGCCATGCGGGTCTATTACGAAGACACGGATTCCGCCGGTATCGTCTATTACGCCAACTATCTGAAGTTCGCCGAACGCGGCCGCACCGAGATGATCCGCCTGCTTGGGGTTCCCCATGGCGGCCGCGAGAACGGCGCCGGGTTTGCCGTGCGACGCTGTCAGGTCGATTACCTGCGCCCGGCGCGGCTCGACGATGACATCGACGTGTGGACCCGGGTGATCGCTTTGAGCGGCGCTAGCGCCGAGCTCGACCAGGTGGTGCGCCGCGATGGCGTCGATCTGGCCCGGCTGGTGGTGCGCCTTGCCTATGTTACGCCTGCGGGAAAGCCGGTCCGCCTGCCCGAGAGTTTTCGGGCGGCGGTAAAACCTTTGCTTCAATCCTAACCGGGAGCCGGAACAGTGGACGAGACCGCGATTGAAAGCGTCGCATTGAGTGG
>JAYGEF010000232.1:0-2225 GCA_046582535.1 Alphaproteobacteria bacterium | reverse complement strand
CCCAGCCATCTCAGCGCCCAGGGCTTTTATCTGTTACGGGCCCGTACCAAACTTCGCGAGATTACCAATATCCTATTGAAATAGTGGCGTTTTCATTACGAGTCATCGCCGCGCGGCAACGCCGTGGTTGCGCTGGGCCGTGGCTGGATGGCAGGATGGATGGTTAATTTTGATAAACCGTGGACAACACCCGATGGCCGACATTGCCCAGCACGTTCCGGGACAGGCGACATATCTGGTTTGTGTCGATGGCAGCGCCCACTCGCGGGTGGCCATGCGTTTCGCCTGCCTGCGGGCCAAGAATACCGGCGGCCAGGTGGTCTTGCTGACGGCCATCGAGCCGGCCGAATTCCAGCACTGGATCGCGGTCGAGGACGTTATGCTTGAGGAGCGCCGCGAGGAGGCCGAGCATGTGCTTCAGGATCTCGCCGCCGAAGTCAATCAGTGGGCCGGGGTAATGCCGTCCCTGGTGGTGCGCGAGGGCCCTATCGGCGATGAGATTCTTGCCGCTATCGAAGACGATCCATCGATCAACTTTCTCGTGGTCGGCGCCGCGTCGCCGTCAGGCAAGCATGGCAAGCTTATATCCTGGCTGGCCAGCCAACTGGCCGGCCGTCTGACCATTCCCCTGGTCATCGTGCCGGGTAATCTGAGTGATGAACAGCTTGCCGATATTACGTAGCCTGGTCCTTGGCGTTGTCGTCTTGCTGGCGTTCCCCGCTATGGTCTGGGCGGATTTCAAGGCCGGCGAGCAGGCATTCGACGCTGGTGACTACGCCGCCGCCATGGCCGAGTGGCTGCCGCTGGCCGAAGACGGCGATGTGCGCGCCCAGACCAATCTAGGTCATCTCTATCGTCTCGGCCACGGCGTTGAACAAGACTACGAGGCGGCGCGCCTGTGGTACGGCCGTGCGGCCGACCAGAATAATCCCCGGGCCCAGGCCAATCTCGGCAACATGTACATCAAGGGTCTTGGCGGCATTGCTGATCCGGACGCCGGCGTCGCCTTGTTCCGCCGCGCCGCCGAACAGGGTTTCGCCGTGGCCCAGCTCCATCTTGGTGACTTCTATCGCCTCGGCGAGTTCGTCGTGCTTGACCCGGAGCAGGCGGTCCTGTGGTACCGCCGGGCTGCCCGCCAGGACCATCCCGAGGCGGCGCTGCACCTGGCCCGCATGTACCTGGATGGCGATGCGATTTATGCCGACGACGAGAAAGCGGCGGAATGGCTGCTTCAGGCGGCGTCGTTTGGCTTGGCCGTGGCGCAATATGAACTCGCCGAACTGTATCGCCGAGGCCGTGGCGTCGAGCGCGATCTCACGCAAGCGGCCCGCTGGTATCACGCGGCGGCGAGCCAGGGCCATGTGCGGGCGGTCGAGTGGCTGGCGACCACCAGCGGTAATCCGGCCGACGATCCGGTCCACAAATTGCGGGTGGCGGCCGAGGTCGGTGACGCCGACGCCCAAATGCGGCTGGCCACCCTGTTGCGCGAGGGTGATAGCGTGCCGCGCGATGCCTTTGCCGCCCTTGAGTGGTATCGCCGGGCAGCGGCCCAGGGTCATGCCCGGGCGAGCTACAACCTGGCCATGATGTATTTTGACGGTGACGGGGTCAGGCGCGACGAAGTCATGGCGGAAGCCTGGTTCCGCCGCGCCGCGGGCCTTGGTGAGCCGGATGCCCAGTACACCATGGGGGTGTTTCTCAGTAAGGGTATCGGCGTTGCCGCCGACCCGGTCGAGGCGCGCGACTGGTTCCTGCGCGCCGCCTTGCAGGATGATTCCCGGGCCCAGTACTCCCTCGGTCTGATGAACGAGACCGGGGCCGGCGGGCCGGTTGATCTCGACGAGGCCATAGAATGGTATACGGCCGCTGCCGAGCGCGGCGATCAGCGCGCCCACGAGCGCTTGCCGGCGGTTGCCGAAAAGCGCGAGGCGCGCGCTGCCTTGGCCGACGCCATCGACGGTGATAGCGCTTCCGAAACCGCCGTCGACAGCGATGAGGCCGCATTGTCCGAGGCCGCCGAGGAGGGCCTATCCGACGTCGAACGGGATGCCGGAGAGGATGTCGAGGCGGTGGCCTCGCCCGACGCGACCCGGGAGGCGACCGTCGAGGTCGCGCCAACAGACGTGGTCGAGCCAGAGCCCGTCGCCGAAAGCACGCCCGAGGAGGTTATCGAAGTCGAGCCCGCGACGGTGGTCGAGACATTGCCCGCGCCGGAACCGAAACCG
>JAYGEF010000234.1:0-3353 GCA_046582535.1 Alphaproteobacteria bacterium | reverse complement strand
GGCGGCGCGGCTCATGATCGCCCGCCAGCGGCCGGCCTCAATCGTCTGCCTGGCATCGATCTCGGGCAAGGAGGGCGGCGCCGGCTTCGCCCACTACACCACATCGAAATTTGCCGTCGTCGGTCTGACCCAATGCCTGGCCATGGAACTGGCCGAACACGACATCCTGGTCAACGCCATCTGCCCTGGTATTGTCGAGACTGACATGGTCGCCAAGATGTCCCGCGAGGCCGGCGTGCCGGTGTCGAAATGGATCGGTGACCAGCTTATCAATCGACCCCAGGTCCCGGCCGACATCGCCCGCATGGTGGCCTATCTGCATACCGCCCGGGCCATCACCGGCCAAGCTGTCAACGTCGATGGCGGCTCGGTGTTCCATTAGAGCATTGTGACGGAGACACCAGTCTATAGCCGAAAGAGGGCGACGATTGGCGGCGCCCTCACCCCCGCCGTCTACGCCGCGGCCGGTCTTTCGTTTTATCTCTATTCGGGCCGGGCCGAAGGCTTTGTCAGCCCCCGCCTGGGGCCGGTTCTGGTGACGTTGACCTCGGTGCCGCTGCTGTTCTATCTCGGCATGGCGCCGACCTTCCGCTTTCGCCGGCCTGGGCGCCGCAACCGCTGGCTGGTCATGACGGGCATCATCGTGGGGTATCTGCTGATTGTTGCGGGCTATCGCCTCGACAGCCAACTCACCGCCGACACCATGGACCAGGGCGACCTGATAGCCGTCGCCCTCGACGACTACAAACGCACCACCGGCGCCTATCCGGAAAGCCTCGATCAACTCAACGGCCCGCTACCGGCGCCGGCCCTGGTGGGCTCGACTTTTACGTACCAGCGATCGGATGACGGTTATGATCTCGCTTTCCCCTCGGTCGCCTTCCTGCGGTGCCAGCGTGACGCCGAAAACGCGGCATGGCGCTGTGACGACTGAATAGGTGATTGGCGGTACCGTGATCGCGACGTTGTGATTTGGTCGCGATGGGCGCGCGCCCTATGATTCGATCATGACCCAATGCCAAGCCATCATCCGCCGAACCGCCATCGCCTTGGCGCTGACGATCGGCCTCATCTGCGCCCTGCCGGACGCGGCCCACGCCACCTCGGAAATCAACAAGTCGCTGTTCGGCGGCGTTGCTATCGAGGGCACGGACCCGGTGGCTTATTTCCTCGAAGGGCGCGCCATGGCGGGTTCGTCAGACTTCACCTATGACTGGAAGGGCGCCGAATGGCGTTTCGCCAGCGCCGCCAATCGCGATGCCTTCGCCGCCGCACCCGATAGCTACGCGCCGCGCTACGGCGGCTATTGTGCCTGGGCGGTTAGCCAGGGTTCGACCGCCGGCATCGACCCCGACGCCTGGTCCATCGTCGACGGCGCGCTCTACCTCAACTACTCCGACTCCATCCAGGCGCGATGGAGCCAGGATATCCCCGGCAACATCGCCAAAGCCGAGGCCAATTGGCCTGACGTTCTCGAGGACTGAGCCGCTCTAAGGTTTCCGCAGTCCGATGGTGCGCCCAGCCTGGGCCGGGCGGGGCAACGAGGCATGGGCGTCGCGCCAGCCATCGACCCGCGCCTGGGCCTCATCACCAAAGGGCACAACCCGACGCTGATCGAGGTCCACGTGCAGGTACATCAACTGATTGGTCGCCGCCAGATAACCGTCGTCCCCGTGATACATAAAGTGCATGCAGTCGATAGCCTTGTCGGAAGCGTCGAGGATATGGCTCTCGAAGCGCAGGGGCGTGCCTTCCCGAACTTCGCGATCAAAGGTGATATGGGTCTCGGCGGCGAACAGGGCATGGCCGGTGCGTTCGCGGTAGCGCTCGCCGAGATCAACAACGGAGAAAAAGCTGGTGGCCGCCCCCTCGAAGGCGAGCAGGTAATAGCCCAGGTTCATGTGGCCCGAGTAGTCGATCCACGCGGGACGGACGATATCGGTGTAGCGATTGAAGGGCGCTTCGCAGGTCATTTGACGCTACCAACCACCACCGCCGCCACCGCCACCACCACCGCCGGAGAAGCCGCCGCCACCGCCGCCCGATGATGAACCTGGCGCCCGCGCTGACGAGGCAATGGCATTGGAGAACGAGCCGCCCAGGTCACTTCCGAGATTACCAATGCCGCGATCATGCCAGCGACGGCCAGAGTACCAGCCCGGCCGATACTGACGGTGGTCGCCGGCTTGAGCAAGCACGCTCTCGAAACGCTCGCCCCATTGGTTTTCCACATCTAGGGCGAGGGCGAAGGGAAGGTATTTTTCGAACAACTCAGGGGTGGTTTCCAGCGGGTAAAAGGCTTCTAGGCGGTCCTTCTCGGCGACCCCGAGAAACAGCTTGAAGCCTTCGATCTGGTCCATCATCCGGCGGCCCGCGAGGGTTGGCGCCTTGAGCAGGTAATAGAATAGGGCGTTGACCAGAATGATCGCCACCAACAGGATGCCCGCCTCCGGCGATGCGGCATCGGCGAACATCCCCACGCCAGCGACTTCGCCGCCGATGAAAGGAAGAGCCATCAGGGTCAGGGCGACCGCGGCGATATAGTTGGCGCGCTGCCACGACCGCACCGCCGAGATCACCAGGAAGGCGCAGCCGGCGGTCCAGGCCGACAACCAGACGGTCATAAACCCGGCGCCAGCGGGATCAGGCGAACCGGCCGCTACGGCGAGCAAGGCGATTATCGACATCCCGGCCCCAGCCGCGAAATAGACCTGGTTTCGGAGAAAGTGAACTATCTCGAACTCAGCTCGCAAATATGTCCTGAGCGATTTGATGGCGCCCGCGATCCGTTTGTGATTGGATTGCTCGAGCTTGATCGTCATAGTCGTCGTGAACAGCTTTTCAGCGACCTTCGCTTCGCCCGCCGAGAGCGCCGAAGTGCCCCTGTGGTTGCGCCTGAGGGTGAACTCGCCGTCGTCCTCGTCGATGGTCAGGTAGCCTTTGACGGCCATGTTAACCACCGCTGCGGTGAACGCCTTCTTGTCATAGCCCATACCCATGATAAAGCGCATGGCGGCTGGGGAGATGCCCTCGGGCGGCTCGAACAGGGGCACGATAGTTCCGGCATCGGGGTCGCGGCCGACTTTGACCCAGGCAAACAGGTAAAAGGCACTGATCACGATCAGCCCGGTCAACCCGGCCAGCAGGCCGGCGTTGTCACGCAGCAGGTAGCCGATTTTCCCGCTGGCCGACGGCGCCGCCACGTAACCCTTGGGCCAGGAGATGACAATGGTCAGCCCCTCGCCGGCGCCAAGCGGCCGGGTGACGCGGAACACGGTGCCGCCATTGGCGCCGGGCCCCGAAGTGTAGTCGCCCTCCCGCGATCCCTCATGCCCGGTGAAGGCGGTGGTGCT
>JAYGEF010000198.1:0-4363 GCA_046582535.1 Alphaproteobacteria bacterium | reverse complement strand
TCACGATCGGCCTCGTCGGGTACACCAACGCCGGCAAGTCGACCCTGCTCAACCGCCTGGTCGGTGAACAGCGCACCATCACCGGGCCCGAGCCCGGCATTACCCGCGACGCCATCGCCGTGGCCTGGAACTACAAGGGCCGGGCGGTCAACCTGGTCGATACGGCGGGCATGCGCCGCCGCCCCAAGGTGGTCGGGCGGCTTGAAAAACTGTCCGTCGGCGACAGCCTGCGGGTCATCCGCATGGCCGAGGTGGTGGTCCTCATGGTCGACGCCGAAATGGCCCTTGAGCGCCAGGACCTGATTATCGCCAAGTTGGTGGCCGATGAAGGCCGCGCCCTGGTTATCGCGGTCAACAAGTGGGATCTGGTCGGTGACCGCCGCGCCGCCCGCGAAGAACTGATCTATCGGCTTGAGAAATCCCTGCCTCAGATCAAGGGTGTTCCCGTGGTCGCCATTTCCGCTCTGCGTGGCGACGGCGTCGATAAGCTCATGCCGGCGGTGTTCAAGACACATAAGCTATGGAATGAGAGAATCGCCACGGGACGGCTCAATCGCTGGTTCGATGATGTGGTCACCGCCCATCCGCCGCCCATGGTCCAGGGCCGCAGAATCAAGTTGCGCTACATTACCCAGGTCAAGGCGCGACCGCCCACCTTCGCGATATTTCTCAGCAAACCCAAGGCTCTGCCGGAGGCCTATCAGCGCTATCTGGTAAACCAGTTGCGCGAGACCTTCAAGTTGGTCGGCGTCCCGATCCGCCTGCTGCTGCGCGGCGGCAAGAATCCGTATGTGCCGGATGACAAACGGCGCTAGACCTATTGTCGTGCGTCGTATCGGTTGATTGGTCCGGGCCAGCCGAGCATCAATTTATCGGCCGTAAGCAAGTCGGCGCCGGTTGCAAGCGCCGATGCAATAATCATGCGGTCCGCGGGGTCGGCGTGAGCGCCCTCGAGTTCGGCCGCTGTAATGCCGATGGAACCATCGACAGCAACCTCGACGAGGCCCGCGCCAAGGAGATCCATGCGCCATTCCGCGAGCGGCATATCCATGGCAATCCGTCGCTTTTCGACCAGCATGGCAACCTCCCAGAACGACACGGCGCTGGCTGCCAAAGCGCCTTCTCTCAGAGCTTCGTCAACAAGTGTACGGCTGTTGCGGCCCAAAGCCGGGTCGTCCTGGTCGAGCCAGATTAGGACGTGAGTGTCGACGAGGATCAGCGGGCTGCCTCCCATTTCTCGTCAAGGGGCGCCAATAAATCACCAAGAACCCGTATTTTCCCACGATGCGCCCCAGCAAGGGTTTTGCGTCGGACGACAACGGGACCAAGTTGGGCAATTGCTTGGCCGTTCTTGGTGATCACCAAGGGCTGGCCGGTCTCCGCCACTTCATCCATCAGTTTTAGGCACTTGGCCTTGAATTCGGAAGCCTTGATCGTTTTCATGGCATGTTCCATATTACTATGGTCATGACTATAGTCATATGGAACGAAAAATCAAATCCATGATGGATCAGTAGGCGCGAATCACCTCACCGTTTTTCTGACATTCCGGTGACGCTAAATCGACGAAAGTGCCGGCGACGTCGTCCGGGTGAGGCAGGGTCATGGGGTCTTCGCCGGGCATGGCCTCGGCACGCATACGAGTTCGGACGCTGCCAGGGTCGAGCAGATTGACCCGCAGATTGGTCTTGGTAACCTCGGCGGCGTAGATGCGGACCATGGATTCAAGTGCTGCCTTGCTTGTCGCGTAAGCGCCCCAATAGGGGATCGTCATGGTCGCCGCGCCGGAGGTGACGAATGTGGCCCGGCCGGCATCGGAGGCGCGCAACAAGGCATCAAAGCAGCGGATCAAGCGCCAGTTGGCGGTGACGTTTACCGCCATGACCCGCTCCCACTCATCGGGCGGGAAATGACCGGTGGGGCGCAAGCCGCCGAGAATTCCCGCGTTACCGACCAGGATGTCGAGGCGCCCATGGCGCTTTGCAATCACCCCGCCGAGGCGGTCGATGGCCGGATAGTCCACCATGTCGATGGGCACCAGCGTCGCCGCCTTGCCGCCCTCGGCGCGGATCGCGTCATCAACTTCTTCAAGACCGCCTACCGTGCGCGCCACCAGTACGACCTCGGCGCCTTCGCCGGCAAAACGTTTCGCCACGGCGGCGCCGATGCCCCGCGAGGCGCCGGTAATGACTGCGATGCGGCCTTCAAGCCGGCCCGTCATTAATCGTTCTCCGACAACAGGGAGAACTGGCGCCGGTCACCGCCGCCTTCATGATCGACCAGCTCAATAGGATAGTCACCGGAGAAGCAGGCGTCGCAATACTGCGGGCTCGAGTTGTGGCGGGCGTCTTCGCCAACCGCGCGATAGAGCCCGTCGATGGAGACAAAAGCCAGGCTATCGACACCGATATGCTTGGCCATTGTGTCGATGTCCATGGTCGCCGCCATGAGCTTATCCTGGCTTGGAGTATCGACGCCGTAAAAGCATGAATGGGTGGTCGGTGGGCTGGCGATGCGCATATGCACCTCGGTGGCGCCGGCGGCGCGCACCATCTCGACAATTTTCACTGATGTGGTGCCGCGCACGATGCTGTCATCGACCAGGACCACACGCTTGCCGTTGATGCTGGCGGCGTTGGCGTTGTGTTTGAGTTTGACACCCAGATGGCGGATCTGGTCGGTCGGCTCGATAAATGTGCGACCGATATAGTGGTTGCGAATAATGCCGAGTTCGAAGGCCTGACCGGCCCGGGCGGCATAGCCGATGGCCGCTGGCACGCCGGAGTCGGGCACCGGCACCACCACATCGGCGTCGATCATGGATTCGTCCGCCAGTTCGGCGCCGATGCGCTTGCGGGTCTCATAAATGCTGCGGCCCTCGACCCGGCTGTCCGGGCGCGCGAAATAGACGTGCTCGAAGATGCAGAAGCGCTGGGGCATGGCCGTGAAGAGCTTGATGCTCTCGATCCCGCGATCGGTAATCACCACCACTTCGCCGGGCTCGACGTCACGGACAAACGCGGCGCCGAGAATGTCGAGGGCGCAGGATTCCGATGTCAGCACCGGTGCGCCTTCCATGTCGCCAAGGATCAATGGCCGCACGCCCATGGGGTCGCGAACCCCGATCAGGGCGTCATCGGTCATGGCGACCAAGGAATAGGCGCCCTTTACCTGGTTCAGGGCATCGACCAGGCGGTCAATGACCGCGGTCAGTTCGCTGGTGGCGATAAGATGGACGATGACTTCGGTGTCGCTGGTCGACTGGAACAGGCAACCGCGCTGGACAAGCTGCTTTCGTACGGCGATGGCGTTGGTCAGATTGCCGTTATGGGCGATGGCCAGGCCGCCGAAGGCGAGTTCGGCAAATAAGGGCTGGACGTTGCGCAACACGGTCTCGCCGCTGGTGGCATAGCGGCTGTGGCCGATTGCTGAGTGGCCGCGCAGGCGGTCGATGACCGACGCGGAACTGAAATTGTCGCCGACCAGGCCAAGACCCCGATGACTGTGGAACTGTTCGCCGTCGTAGGAAACGATACCCGCCGATTCCTGGCCCCGATGCTGCAAAGCATGGAGTCCCAGCGCCGTGTGAGCCGCCGAGTCCACATGGCCGAATATGCCGAACACACCGCATTCTTCGTGAAATTTGTCGTCGCCTTGGTGGAGTACGGTCATTCTCAATTCCTTGGCGTCACTGGTTTGATTCAATGAGGCGGTCCATATCGGTCCGCTCGGCGTCGCTGTAGCCATCGGCACCCTCGGCGCCGGCTACAGGCGGCGCGTTCATGAGGACATCGAGCGCGTCCTTGCGCTCCATGGCTTCGGCCGCGAAAGATTTTGCTTGCTGGACCGACAGGGCCCATTCCTCGCGTTTTTCTTCGGGCACCGCCATGACCAGCCAACCGGCGCCAACCTCGATCAGGGGCAGGGCGCGGGCTTCGTGAACCGTAATCGGTTGTTCCTCCGGCGGAACGAAAATAACCATGACCAGATAGGCGATGCAAATTATCAGGGCGCCGCGGGCGAGGCCGAAAAGAAAGCCGAGAGAGCTGTCCAGGGTGTCCAGGCTGCTCATCTTGACGCGCCGTGATATGGCGCCGTTGACCAACGACATGACCACCATGGCGGCGACAAACAAGCCGATACTGGTTACCGCATCGGCGACCATGGGCACGGTGATCACCATGAGGGTGTAAGGCCTGACGAATTCAAAGCCGTAATAGGCGGCCGCTGTCGCCGCCACCCAGCCGCCAATCGCCAGGATCTCGCGCACGGCGCCGCGATAAAAGGCGAGAATCCCGGAAATTAGCAGGATGACGGTAAACGTCAGATCCGCGCCATTTATCGGAAGGCTGCTGAAGTCAAA
>JAYGEF010000134.1:0-2927 GCA_046582535.1 Alphaproteobacteria bacterium | reverse complement strand
ATATCCTGCCGGCCGGCGTTCGACCTCTACGCCGCCCTGTGCCGCCGCTATTCGCCCGAGCGCGTCGAACAGATCTGCTGGGTGCCGGCGGATCAGGTCCGACATACGGCGCGGCTCTTGGGTGGTTCGGGTCCGGTGTCGCTGTCGTCCTGGGCCGGGGTCGAACAGCACACCAACGCCACTCAGACCGCGCGCGCCATTGCCTTGCTCTATGCCCTGACCGGCAGCTACGACGCCAAGGGCGGCAATGTCATATTCGAAACAGCCCCCTTGGGCGATGTAACCGGCAAAGACTTGATGCCCGCCGGGCAACTGGAAAAGGCGCTCGGCTGCGGCGCCCGGCCACTCGGCCCCGAGGCCAAGGGTTACGTCACCTCGGATGCCTTCTACCGCGCGGTTCTCGACCGTGACCCCTACCCGGTGCGCGGGCTGGTCAACTTCGGTCCCAACCTCCTGCTGTCCCACGCCGACGGCGCGCGGGGCGCCAGAGCGCTCGATGCCCTCGACTTCATGGTCCACGCCGACCTGTTCATGACCCCGACGGCGGCCCATGCGGACATCGTGCTGCCGGTCAATACCCCGTGGGAGCGGGAGGGGCTGCGCGGCGATTTCAATGTCAGCCAGGCGGCCGCCGGCCACGTCCAGATCAAACCACGGGTTATCGAGCCGAGGGGCTTATCGCGGTCGGATCGATGGATTGCCTTCGCCCTCGCCGAACGGCTCGGCCTGGGTGGTTCGTTCTGGGATGGCGATGGCGACGCCGGCTATCGGGCCATGCTGGCGCCCAGCGGTCTCGATCTCGACGAATTGCGCCGACAGCCGGGCGGCATCACCGTGCCGTTTGAGACGCGCTACCGCAAATTCGCCGAAGACGGCGGCTTCGCGACGCCGAGCCGAAAAGTCGAGATCTATTCCCAGGCCTTTCTCGACCTCGGTTACGCGCCCCTGCCCGACTATGTGGAACCGGCCATGGGGCCGGTGGCGCGGCCCGATCTCGCCGCCGACTTTCCCCTCATCCTGACGTCGGCCAAGTCTCCGCATTATCTGCAAAGCCAGCTCCGTGGGGTCGCCGCCCTGCGGCGGGCGGAACCGGACCCGCGGATCGAGCTTCATCCCGATACGGCGGCGGCCCGTGACATTGAAAACGACGCCTGGGTCATGGTGACGACGCCCCATGGCTGCATGCGCGCCAAGGCCCGCTTCTCGGACAAACTCGACCCCCGCGTGGTTTGTACGACCCATGGCTGGTGGCAGGCCTGTGATGCGCTGTCGCAACCGGCTTACGACGCCGTGAGTGATGATGGCGCCAATTACAACGCCATGATCGGCGACCAGGACGCCGACCCGGTGACGGGATCGGCGCCGCTCAAATCCTATCTCTGCCAGGTGGTCAGCCTTGCGGCGGCGTGACGGCGCGCTCCTTTCGAATGCGCGGTATGACGTCGGCCATGACCGCTTCCAGCACCGGGAACTGTTCCGGTTCGGGCGCATCGATGATGAACTCGTTGACCCCGGCGTCGCGATAGCGGCCGACCATTTCTTCGAAGGCACCGGTGCTTTCCCACGGATTGGGCAGGCCCTGCTCGGCGATTTTCGACGCCCAGCCGTAGACCGACCGTCTTATCTCCCGGGGGTCGCGGCCGATGTCAGCGCAGTGTTGATCGAGGACCAGGCCACGCTCGCGCATTTCTTCAATGGTGCCGGATGAGTTCCAGGTGTCCGCGTATTCGGCGCAGATACGCAACATCCGCGGCCCGTGGGCGCCGAAGGTGAACCGCGGCCTGGGTTTCTGCACCGGGCCGGGACGCACGTAGGCGCCATCGAGCCGATAGTAACGCCCGTCGAATGTCGTGGTTTCGTTGCGCAACAGACTATCGATAATCTGAACCGCCTCATGGAACGAGCGGCGACGGTCGCCGGGCGACTGTAGCGCGATACCGAAGCGCCCGTGCTCTCCGTCCGTATAGCCGGCGCCGATACCAAGCTCAAGGCGGCCATTGGAAATGTGATCGACGGTTATGGCCTGTTGCGCCAGGAGCCCGGGATGGCGGAAATTGTTGCAGCTCACCAGCACGCCGACGCGAATGCGCGTCGTGCGCGCCGCCAGGGCCGCCAGCAGGGTCCAGCCCTCGAAATAAGGGCCGCTCTCGTTGCTGGTCTGGTTGAAGTGGTCGCAATCCCAAACGCTGTCGAAACCGAGAGCCTCGAAGTATTGCCAGCGCTCGACCAGGGTGTCGAAACTGAGGTTCTGATCGGTGCAGAGCCCGAAACGGACGGTTTGGTCGATGGCGGTCATGTTGGGTCCTCCGTGAAACCATCGGCAACTAATACCAGGGAGCAGTGGCTCATTATCCAATTATAAAGACGTGGTGACCCACAATAGGCACCCCAGAAGACGATCGGGAAGAATGCGCCATGCGTCATGACAATAGCCAGACTCTCACCAGCCGGTGGCGACCCGTCCGCTAATGGCAAAGCGCTGGACAGGGACAGACCGCCGGGCCAAGACCGAACGCCGGGCCGCGGTGGACTACAAGCACGTCGCCGACAGCTGGATTGTGACCGATAGCTGGGAAGGGAAGGACCGCCGGAAGGCGCCGGACCGCCGGGAACCCGCCGGGCGCGGCGAAACTAGGGGCGGCGGCTTTACCGTTGATCGGTTCAATTGATGCTTTGATCAAGACATGGGCTTTGAAGCCACTGGCGTTCGGTGCTCTGTCGAGAATGGACTGTCTAACGTCAGCGCCTATGGGACAAATTAGCGGGATTGCATAAGAGAGGATTTTTGGCTCATCGTAGTGACCGAAGGGAACGAAGATGAGACAGAAATCGGAGACACGACAGACTGGTGCAGCCAAGGCGATCAAGGACATTCGCCGAGCGACCCGCAAGCAATATTCAGCAGAAGAAAAGATCCGCATTGTGCT
>JAYGEF010000517.1:0-5785 GCA_046582535.1 Alphaproteobacteria bacterium | reverse complement strand
CGCTTCCTTGCCATCCCAATACCTCCACATCGTCGTTGAATATCTCAAACCATGTGGACCAGTTATAGGGGGGCAGGACAGGGGCCCTTGAGCGTTTAACCATTGGGAAGTCGGTCACTAACTTGAAACTGGATGTTGGATTCGGTAGTCCAAATACGTTCACCCAAACTTGCGGATGCGTGATTGTACTGTTGTCTTCGCCGGCCCAACGTCCACTATGAGTCATAACCGGAAGTCAGCGACGGGCGGGCGGTTGTATGCTTTCGGGTGCCGCCTCAATCGGTCGATGCAACACAAGCGTTGAATCTCTCTGCCGGCGTTTCAAACTCTAATGTCTTGCGTGGCCGTTCGTTGAGCTGACGCGCCACTTTGTTGAGATCAGCCTGCGAGTATACCGACAGGTCGGTGCCTTTCGGGGCGTCCTGTCTGAGCAGGCCGTTGGTGTTCTCGTTGGAACCCCGTTGCCACGGGCTTTGCGGATCGCAGAAGTAGACATCGATGTCGGTCGCCCGGCTGCCCATGGTTGACGACCGCGACGCCGCAGACATTCTGGGTTACGACGAAAACGGCCTGCCCCGGTAACGCGTATCGCCGGCTCGGCCTTGTTGAAACGCCGCCTCTTCAGCCTTCACCGAACATCGCCCGCAAGGCCGCCGCCTTGGCCTGCCACAGGGGTTCGCCCAGGACTTCGCTGTTGACCACCGAGCGCGGTGCCCGGCCTTGCATGACGGCCAGCACCGCATCGACGTTGGTCTTGCCGAAGCCGACCATGAGCTGGTCGGTCCAGTTCATACCGTGGCCCGAGAGCACCACGTTGTCGAGCTTGAGCAGCGGGTCGTCGGCGGCCACCGGTTCCGGGTCGAAGACGTCGAGGCCGGCGCCGGCGATGCGACCGGCGGCCAACACCTCGGTCAGCGCCGCCTGATCGACCACCGGCCCGCGGGCGGCGTTGATCAGGTAGGCGGTGGGTTTCATCAAGGCGAGACGCCCGGCGTCGATCATGCCCCGAGTCTCGTCCGTCACCAGGCAATGGAGCGCGACAATATCCGATTGCGCCATGAGCTCATCGAGATCATCGACCATGCGGACCCCAAGAGCGGCGGCGGCATCGCGGTCCACATAGGGATCGTAGGCGATGAACTTGAGATCGAACGGCGTCGCCAGACGCACCACCTCGGCGCCGACATTGCCGAGGCCGACCACGCCCAGAGTACGCCCTTCCAGCCCCATGCCGGGATGGGCGTTCTTCTGGCCCCAGCCGTCGGGGCCGAGGCGGGTCAGCCGATCCTTGGTCAATAATCTGGTGGTCGCCGCCAATATCAGGGCCATGGTGCCGGCCGCCGTGGGCCGGCGCACTGCGTCGGCGGCAATGGTGATGACCACGCCGTTGGCGTTGCAGGCGGGAACATCGACATTTTCATAACCGACCCCGACCCGGGCGATGACCGCCAGCCGGCAATCGGGCGGAAAACTGTCGGCCGTAATCGCCGCCGCCGTGGGGGTGGCGATCAGGGCGTCCACATCGACGATCTCGGCGGCGTCCACATGGGCCCGGTTGTAAATGACCCCGACCTCGATGCGCGGGTCGTCGAGCAGCCGTGAAATGTCGTAACCGGGAATGGTGAAGTTGCCGTCGTCGTCGAAGTAGTTGGCGGTGAACTTGATGCGATACTTGTCCATGGCTCCGGCTCAGCTGGTCGGGTAATTCGGTTCTTCGCCGGTAATCACCTCGATCACCGCAGTCTGGCCCTTGGCCACATGGTCGACACCGCGGCTCAGGGCCGCCTTGAGATCATCGACCTTCTCGACGGTCTCGCCATAGGCGCCCAGAGCCTCGCCGACCTTGGCGTAGTTGCCCGACAGCCGGTGGATGTCGTACTTGTCGGAGGCCACCGGCAGGTGGCCGGTATAGCCGCCCATGACACTGTTCTTGAAGACGATGGTCAGCACGGGCAGGGCGCAGCGCACGGCGGTCTCGACCTCCATGCCGGTCATGCCGAAGGCGGCGTCGCCCATGATGTTGACCGACAGCCAGTCGGGCCGCGCCAGCTTGGCCCCCATGGCCAGGCCAAGGCCGGCGCCAAGTTGGGTGGTCTTGCCCCAGCCCATGTAGCCGTGAGGCACGATGGCCTCGTAGAACAGGGTGGTCTGGTCACGCGGGTTGCCGGCGTCGTGGGTGACCACGGTTTTGGTCCGGTCGACCACGCTCATGAGGTCCCAGATCACCCGGTAGGGGCTGATCGGTTCATCAGTGGCCGTGAGGCGCGGCATCCACTTGGCCATGAATTCGTCGCGCACGGCCTTGACCTCCCTGGCCACCCCATCGTCGCCGCTACGGCCGCCCTCGCCGAGGCGCTCTTTGGCCCCGGCAATAAGCTGGCTCAGCGCCACCTTGGCATCGCCGACGACGCCGAACGAGACCGGATAGTCCTTGCCGATGTCGGCCTCGCAATTGGTGATCTGGGCCATGGTTTTGCCATCCGGAATGGCGGTGATGTAGTCGGACCGGGTGAAGCTGGTGCCGATGCCCAGCACCAGATCGGCCTTGGCCAGGAAGTGGGTCACCGTGGCCGGCCGCGACAGGGCGCCGGTGCCGAGCGCCAGGGCGTGGTTCTCGGGAAACGCGCTCTTGGCGTTGAGGGTCGTCATCACCGGCACCTGCAACAGCGCGGCAAGCTCCTTTAGCTCATCGCAGGCCTGGGCGTAGAACACCCCCTGGCCGGCGACGATGACCGGGTTCCTGGCGGCCAGCAGGCTGTCGAGCAGCTCGGCCATATCCTGCGGGTCGGGCTGGGCCGCCGACCGGCGCGGCGAGGCGTAATTGTAGTCGCCATCGGCCAGGTCCTCGGCCAGCACATCCTTGGGCGTTTCCATCATGACCACGCCGGGCTTGCCGTTGCGTAGCTGGGCAAAGGCGTTCTGCATCATCTGCGGAATGCGGCCGACAGACATCACCGTCTCGGCCGATTTGGTAATGTGCTTGAGGTTGAGGCTGGCGTCGAAATTAGGCACCACGCTACGCTCGTCGCGGGGATAGCCCGTGGGCAGATAAAGCACCGGGCTGGCGTCGGCCTGGGTCTGGGCGACGGCGCCGAAGGC
Source organism: Alphaproteobacteria bacterium (assembly GCA_046582535.1). Taxonomy (GTDB): domain Bacteria; phylum Pseudomonadota; class Alphaproteobacteria; order JAAXGF01; family JAAXGF01; genus JAYZAP01. Next base: position 2,686 of record JAYGEF010000517.1, on the reverse strand, counting down.
GTTTTCCGCACCGGGCCCGTACTGCACCGTGGTGACGCCGATCTTGCGCCCATCGTTCATGCGGCTGTAGCCATCGGCGATATGCAGCGCCGTACGCTCCTGACGCGCCAGGATCGGCCGGATGCCGACGGCGGCGCAGGAATCGATGATTTCGCTGTGGGGGAAGCAGGTCAGATACTCGACCCCTTCGCTCTTGAGCACCTTGGCAATTATGTCGACACCCTTCATGGCTTCCTCCTATCCACTGGCCAGTCCCTGTCGCGCCACAATGCCAGAAGCGCGGCCGGGGCCAAGACAAAAAAAGAAGGGCCGGCTGAGCCGGCCCCAAGTTGGGGGAATTGGGAAGCAGTAAGGCGCCTGAAATTCGTACGGGGGATACGGGGGCAGGCGCGTCGCTATTGATGGTTGGAATTATGGCGATATCGTCGCGGCCCGCTCCTCGCCATGCGTTCGGCGTTACCAGATCGCCGCAATGAGGCGATGGACCAGCGAGACTTTCGATCAAAATGTTGTTTTCAACGCCGAAACAAACGGTTAGGGGAATTTTTCCGCGGAAGATGCTGGGCAGGACGGTGCCTATCAATATGGAACGCGGCACAATTTGAGGATTGCGACAGGGTTTCGAGACCCGTCGGCTCAGCTGTCGTCGCAGTAAGGCCGCAACACCCGCCGGGTCTTATGGGCCGAGGCGATGTCGCCCTGATCGGCGAATTCCACCGCCGGGGAGAAGCCCAGGGTGGTCCGCACGGCGCTCGCCACCTCGGCGCCTAGCACTGGATATTGGGCCGGGTCTACATCCCGCGCCACCTCGACGCGAAGGCGTGGTTCAAAGTCGGTGGGCGGCGGGTGGTCGAGGATGATCTCGAACTCGCCGGTCAGCCGGGGTTGCAGTTCGGCCAGCACCGCCTGGACCGCGAGGGGAAAGACGTTGACCCCCTTGACGATGAACATGTCGTCGCTGCGCCCCAGGGTCACGAAGCGAAAACCGCTGCGGCCGCAGACGCAGGGCCCGGTATGGAGCCGCACCAGATCGTGGGAGCGCATGCGCAGCAGCGGGCAGGCCCGACGTTTGAGCGAGGTGTAGACCATCTCGCCGACTACACCATCGGCGACGTCGAGAGGGTCGCCGCTTTCCGGCTCAATCAACTCGACCGCCATGAGGCCGCCGCTGGTGTAATGGAGACCGTTTTGGGCCTCGCACTCGGCGCTTTGCACGCCGCCCTCGGAGGTGCCGTAGATGTCGCGGGCGGTCAGCCCCCAAAGCTGTTCGATGCGCGCCCGGTAGCCCGCCACCTGCATGCCCGCCTCGCCGGAGAAGAATCCCTTGGCAAGGCCCAGGGAGGCCGGGTCGATGCCCTCCTCGGCCGCCAGTTCGGCCAGACGGATGGCGTAGGACGGCGTCGCGTAGAGCGCCAGGTTCGCGTCCATATGGGCGAGCATGGCGAGCAGACGCTTTGAGTTGCCGATGCCGTAGGGCAGGATCGCCGCGCCCATGGTCTCGAAGGTCATGTGGTCGGAGACGCCGCCCGCATAGAGACTGTAATTGAGGCAACTGACCACCAGATCGCCGGGCCGGCAGCCGGCTGTCCACAGGGCGCGGGCGCCCATCTCATTGTAGTCGGCGACATCGCTGGCGGTCATGCCCATGCGCAGGGGCTGGCCGGTGGTGCCGCCGGTGCCGACGATACGGACGATGTCCTCGAAGGGCGCGCATTGGTGCGGCCCGATCAGCGAGCCGGCGCTCTGGGCGTCGGCGAACTCGGACTTCTCGGTGAACGGCAGGCGGGCGAGATCGCGCTGGTCACGAATATCGCCGGTGCTGATGCCGGCCTCGCCGAACTTGGCGCGAAAGTACGGGCTGGAATGGTGGAGATAGGCCATCTGCTCGGCCAACAGGCCGGCCTCGAGCCGGCCCAGGGCGGCCGGCGCCATGGTCTCAATTTCTTCGTTCCAGTACTTCCGCTCGGCCATACGAGTGGCACTAAACCGCCGGCTCGCGGTTCTTGCCCTGGCGCACCCGGCGCAGCATGCCGGTGAAATTGCGCCAGCTCCAGCCCAGGCCGCCGCTGATGGCGCAACGCAACAGGCGCAAGTTTTCATAGGTGGGACGGGGCTGACCCTTGAGCGCCATACCCAGGCCACGAGCCAGGGCGGCCTGCTTGCGCCAGGCGTGCTCCTGGTGCTGGATGTCGAATTCCGCGACCTCGTAGGGCTCACGCGAAACATAACCGGCCACGACCGCGTCATCGATCAACGCCGCGCCCTTGACGGTGCGCGCGACGATGACGTTCCAGCCGTCGTCCTCTTCGTGGATCGGCTTGCCGTCGACCATGATCCAACAGTCAGGCAGGGCGACATCGGCCAACACGCCAATGGCGTCGGGACAGATCTTGCAGCGGAACTGCACGTCGTAGGTCCACGGGTAGTCGCCGCCCCGGAGCCAGGCCTGATCGTAGGTCAGCTCGAAAGTCTCTCCGCTCTTGGTATGAACATGGGTCGCGCCGGGCCAGCCCTCGCCGCGAAAGCGGAAGATGTCGAGGTCCTTCTCTTCCTTGCCGAAGTAGCCGGCGATTTTCTCGGCGGTCTCATGGGTCGGCACGCCGCCGCAGAAGATGGTCAGCATGTAGGGCACCTGTTGGTCGACCCGGGGGTCGAGGCGCGCCAGATTGCGCATGGCGGCGATATC
>JAYGEF010000458.1:0-2743 GCA_046582535.1 Alphaproteobacteria bacterium | reverse complement strand
GGCCTTTTGTGCCGGCGGCGACGTGCGCGACCTCTATGAGGCCATGGGCCGGCCCGGCGACCTGCTGACCGCCGCCTTTTACCGCGACGAATACATCCTCAATCACCGCATCAAGACCTACGGCAAGCCCTATGTGGCGCTCATCGACGGGGTGGTCATGGGCGGCGGCGTCGGGGTCTCGATCCACGGCTCCCAGCGGGTGGTCACGGAAAACGCCCTGTTCGCCATGCCCGAGACCGGCATCGGCCTGTTTCCCGATGTGGGCGGCACCTGGTTCCTGCCGCGCATGCCGGGCGAGACCGGACTGTATCTCGGATTGACCGGGGCCCGGTTGCGGGCCGCCGATGCGCTCTATTGCGGGGTCGCGACCCACTACATACCGCGTGCGGGCCTTGCCGGCATGACCGCCAGCGCCGATGACATCGACCGGCTTGCCGAGGACCCGGGTGAGCCGCCCTTGGCCACCCAGCGCGAGAGCATCGACCGTTGCTTTGCCGGCGACTCGGTGGACGCCATTATCGCGGCACTGGGCAACGAAGGCGGCGAATGGTCGGACAAGACCCTGGCGGTGCTGGCGACCAAGTCGCCGACCAGCCTCAAGGTCGCCTTCCGCCAGATACGAGCGGGCGCCAGCCTCGACTTCGCCGCCGCCATGGCCCTCGAATACCGCTTATCCCAGCGGTTTTGCGCCGCCCACGACTTCCGTGAAGGGGTGCGCGCCGTGATCATTGAGAAAGATCAGAAGCCGCAATGGCAACCGCCCGACCTGGAGGCGGTCAGCGCGGCCGACGTGGATGCCTACTTTGCCCCGCTTGAGGGCGGGGATTTGCTATTGTAGTGGGGCAGGGAACAGGGAGCGCAGATATGACGGACATCGGATTCGTCGGCACCGGCAACATGGGCGGCCCCATGGTCGCCAATCTGGTCAAGGCGGGCCACGCGGTCACTGCCTTCGATGTGGTCGATGCCGCCCGTGACGCGGCCCGCGATGCCGGGGCCACCTTGGCCGACAGTGCCAGTGACGCGGCCGCCGCTGGGGATGTGGTCATCACCATGCTGCCGGCCGGCGAGCATGTGCGCGACGTCTATCTCGGTGACGGCGGGCTCTTCGCCGCCGCCCGGCCCGGCGCCCTGCTTATCGATTCGTCGACCATCGATGTGGAAACCGCCCGGGTGGTCAATCAGGCGGCGGCCGACGCCGGCTACGAGATGCTCGACGCGCCGGTCTCGGGCGGTGTGGCCGGCGCCCAGGCGGGGACACTGACCTTCATGGTCGGCGGGTCCGATACCGGTTTTTCCCGGGCCGAACCGATCCTCGACGTCATGGCCGGCAAGATCGTCCATGCCGGCCCGGCGGGCAACGGTCAGGCGGCCAAAATCTGCAATAACATGATCCTCGGCATCACCATGATCGGCATCTCCGAGGCCTTCACTCTGGCCGACCGCATCGGCCTCGACGCCCAGAAGCTGTTCGATATTTCGTCCAAGGCGTCGGGTTCGTGCTGGGCCATGATCAATCACCTGCCGGTTCCCGGTATTGTCGAAACTTCGGCGGCCAATCGGGACTACAAGCCTGGTTTCTCGGCGGCCATGATGCACAAGGATTTGACCCTGGCCCAGGCGGCGGCGCGCACGGCGGGGGCATCGACGCCTCTCGGGGCTCATGCGGCGGCGCTCTACACCGATTTCATCGATGGTGGCCACGGCGGCCTCGACTACTCGGCAATCATCAAACTCATCGCCGGCGAGGAGATCTGAGTCATGGGGCGATTTGACGGCAAGGCGGTGCTGGTCACCGGCGCCAACTCGGGCATCGGCGCGGCTACGGCCAAGGCCTTCGGCGCCGAGGGCGCGCGGCTGATGATGACCGGTATCGACGCCGAGGCGGGCGCTTTGGTCATGGCCGAGATCAACGGCGCCGGCGGCGACGCCCGGTTCATCCACGGCGACCTCACCGATTCGGCATTCCGCGACGGGTTGATCGGCCGGGTGGTCGCCGAAATGGGGCGGCTCGACGTGCTGTGCAACAACGCCGGCATCAATCGCCGCGGCACGGTTGATCAATTGAGCAACGAGGATTATCGCCTGATCATGACGGTCAATATCGATACGGTGTTTGCCCTGTCGCGCACCGCCATTCCGGTCATGAAGGCGCAAGGCAGTGGTGCCATCGTCAACACCGCGTCGGAACTGGGCGAGACGGCGACCGCCAACATCCCGGCCTATTGCTCAAGCAAGGGCGCGGTGGTCCAGTTGACCCGCGCCATGGCCCTGGAAAACGCTCGCGACGGCATCCGCATCAACGCCATCTGCCCCGGCCCGGTGATGACCGATCTGCTGATGGACGGCCGCGATGACGCCTATTTGGCACGCACCGCGGAAGCCGTGCCCATGGGCCGTGTCGGCGAGCCCTTTGAGATCGCTCACGCCATTCTTTTCCTCGCCAGCGACGAGGCCAGTTTCATGACCGGGGCGATGATGATCGTCGATGGCGGCGTTACAGCAGGATAACAAAATGGCTCGATTTAACGGCAAGGCGGTGCTGGTGACCGGCGCCAATTCGGGGATCGGCGCGGCCACCGCCAAGGCGTTCGGCGCCGAGGGCGCGCGGCTCATGCTGACCGGTATTAATGCCGACGAAGGCGCTTTGGTCATGGCCGAGATTAACGGTGCCGGAGGCGACGCCCGGTTCATCCACGGCGATCTCATGGATGCTGAATTCCGCGACGGGCTGGTGGACCGC
>JAYGEF010000453.1:0-11414 GCA_046582535.1 Alphaproteobacteria bacterium | reverse complement strand
CACGTTCGATGAAAATCAGATCGGCTTCGTGCTGCGTGGCGCCTATCCGGTTACGGAGAACCTGAATCATGCGCTGCGGTATCGTTTGCAACGCAGTGAAATCGCTGATGTGGACCTGGACGCTTCACCGTTTATCAAGTTCGAGACGGGAACGCGTATCACCTCATCTCTGGGGTATTCTTTGATATACGACGTGCGCGATTCCCGATTTGACCCGACGGAGGGTTACTTCACCCGTTTCGACCAGGAAGTGGCGGGTCTTGGCGGCAACGCGCGATACCTGAAGCATGAAGTCGCCGGCACCTACTATCACCCGATCAATGAGTATCTTGTCGGCTCCCTATCGGCCAGCGCCGGTAATATCTTCGGATTCGGGGGCGAGGACGTGAGGCTCGATGAGCGTTTCTTCGTGGGCGGGCGGTCACTCCGTGGCTTTGCCGAAGCCGGGATCGGGCCCCGCGACCTGGTGACAGACGATCCTCTCGGCGGCAATTCCTTCGTCACCGGTAAGGCTGAACTGAGTTTTCCCATCGACCTCATCAGCGGGTTTGATCTTCGCGGCGTTCTGTTCGGGGACGTGGGAACGCTTACGGGCATTGATGTGTCAGGCGCTAATTTGAGCGATAAAGCGTCGTTGCGTAGTAGCCTCGGCATCGGTATCTCGTTTAATTCGCCCATGGGGCCGATCCGCATGGATTGGGCGGTGCCGGTCGGAAAGGAAAGTTTTGATCAGACGGAACTTTTCCAATTCAACTTCGGAACAAGGTTCTAATCGATGAAGATGATCCTTCCCCGCATAGCCCTATCCGCCATTCTCGCCCTGGCTATCGTTTTCGCCGGCACGGATGAGGGGCGTGCCCAGGTCATGCCGCCGGCACATATCGCTATCGTCGATTTTCTGCTTATTCAACAGCAGTCCCTGGCTATGAACGATCTCAAGGCGCAGATCGAACAGCGTCGCCAAGTCTATCAGGAGCAGATTAATCTGCAGGAACAGGAACTGCGCGCGGTGGATCAGGAGCTGGTTCGTCAGCAATCCATACTTGCCGCTGATGCTTTTGCTCAGAAGCGCCGTGAGTTCGAGGCTCAGGTCGCCGAGGTTCAGCGCGGCATTCAGGCCCGCAAGAGAGAACTCGATCAGGCGTTCGACTTTGGCGTGAAGGCGTTCGAACGCGAGGTCATCAATATCATCGCCGAACTGTCCGCCACGCACGGCTACAATCTGGTGTTGTCACGACAGCAGATCGTGTTCGCCGACAACCAACTGAACATTTCGCAAAAGGTTCTTGAATTGCTCAATCAACGCCTCCCCCGGGTCGAGGTGCCGGCAGCGCCCAATTGATCATGGCGGACACACGCTTCTTTTCAGTCGCCGGACCCTTCACCCTTGAGGCGTTGGCCGAAGCGGCAGATGCAAATCTCGCGGACGGCGTTGATGGTACGGCGCCGATCAGCGATATCGCGCCGCTTGAGACGGCTGCCGCCGAGCACATCAGTTTTCTCGACAACCGACGCTATGTGGCAGCTTTTGAAGTTAGCGGGGCGGGGGCGTGTATCGTCGATCCCAGCCTAGCCGACCGGGCGCCGGCCGGCATGGCGCTGGTCTTGAGTGATCAGCCCTACATGGCCTTTGCCCGGGTAGCGCGGATGTTCTACCCGACTCCGTCCGTCGAGCCCGGTATGTCGCCGCTGGCCGACGTGGCGGCCGATGCCAACATCGGCAAGGGTTGCCGCATTGATGCCGGCGCGGTTATCGGCGCGGGCAGTCAACTTGGCGCCCGTTGCCATGTGGGCCCCAACGCGGTGGTCGGTGATGGCGTGGTGTTGGGCGACGACTGCCGGATCGGTGCTGGCGCGTCCCTGAGCCATTGCCTGATCGGCGATCGGGTGATGATTTATCCCGGCGCCCGCATCGGTGAGAACGGCTTTGGCTTCGCCTCCGGACCGGGTGGGCATTTGCGCATTCCCCAGACCGGCCGGGTCATTGTCCACGACGATGTTGAAATTGGCGCCAACAGCACGGTCGATCGGGGCAGCGGCCCCGACACGGTTATCGGCGCCGGCTGCATGATTGATAATTTGGTGCAAATCGGGCACAACGTCCAAATGGGACGGGGGTGCGTTATCGTCGCTCAGGTCGGCATTTCCGGTAGTACGAAACTCGATGACTTCGTGGTGATTGGCGGACAGGCGGGCGTCGCCGGACATTTGACCGTGGGCAAGGGCGCCCGCATCGGCGCCCAAAGCGGCGTGATGCGAGACGTTGAGGCCGGCGCTTCCCTGGTTGGCGCGCCGGCCATGCCGTCAAAGGCGTTCTTCCGGCAATTGACGGCCCTGCGGCGTCTTTCAAATAAGGGAGTGAAGAAATAAATGTCGGAACCGACAGGCAGCGAATCATCAGCGGTTGAAATCGATATCGAACGGATCCTGGAAATGATCCCTCATCGATATCCGTTCCTGATGATTGATCGGATTATTGACTTGGTCCCGGACGTGCGCGCCGTCGGCCTCAAGAACGTCTCCGTCAATGAACCGCATTTTCAAGGTCATTTTCCCGGCCGCCGGGTTATGCCTGGCGTCCTCATCATCGAAGCCATGGCGCAAACCGCGGCGGTTCTGGTGGTCCAGACCCTGGGTGCTGAGTCCGAGGGGAAACTAGTCTATTTCATGTCGGTTGATAACGGCCGCTTCCGCAAGCCGGTGGTGCCCGGTGATGCGGTTGAGATCCATGTCGCCAAGCATCGGCGTCGTGGCAGCGTATGGAAATTCAATTGCCAGGCCAAGGTAAAGGGCAAAGTCGTCGCCGAGGCGACAATCGCCGCCATGATCCTGGACGAGTAGACGGCTATGACCGCTATTCACCCGACGGCCGTCATTGATGCCGGCGCCCAGATTGCTGATGATGTGGCTATCGGCCCCTATTGCGTGGTCGGCGGCGAGGTTACGCTCGGCGCCGGCACCCGCCTTGAAAGCCATGTGGTTGTCGGCGGCCATACAACGATCGGTGGCGGATGCCACCTTTTCCCCTTTGCATCCATCGGCCTGCGCCCTCAAGATCTCAAATACGCCGGTGAACCGTCGCAATTGATTATCGGCAATGGCAACACCATCCGCGAACATGTCACCATGAATCCGGGCACTGAAGGCGGCGGTTTGATCACCCGTGTCGGCAATGGCGGGTTGTTCATGGTCGGGGTCCATGTGGCTCATGACTGTGTGGTCGGCGATCATGTCATCATGGCCAATAACGCCACCATCGGCGGCCATGTGGTGATTGGCGACTACGCCATTCTCGGTGGCCTGTCGGCGGTCCACCAGTTCGTCCGTATCGGCGCCCATGCCATGATTGGCGGCATGTCCGGGGTCGAGAACGACGTTATTCCCTACGGTTCGGTCACCGGTGAGCGGGCCTTCCTGTCGGGGCTGAATATTATCGGCCTGCGGCGGCGGCGGTTCAGCCGTGACGACATTCATGCCCTGCGAGCGGCCTATCGGTTGGCCTTCGCTGAAGAGGGCACCATGGCCGAGCGCATCGCCGATGTGGGCGAGAGGTTTTCCGATAACGAGGCGGTTATGGATGTGGTTGGATTTATTCAGGCCGACAGTTCGCGCGCGGTCTGCCAGCCGAAGAGCGGCCGTGGCGCCGCCTAAACTGGCAATTCTCGCCGGCGCCGGCCCGCTTCCCGGTGAAATCGCGGCCGCCTGCCGCGACGCCGGACGCGACGTCTTCATTATTGCCCACGAAGGCATCACCGACCCCGCCACCCTTGCCGACACCGCCCATGAATGGATCAACCTGGGCGCGATACAACGCACCATGACCCTGCTTCACGATATCGCCGCCGTGGAGGTGATGTTTGCCGGGCCCGTGCAACGCCCGTCGCTAACCAGCCTGCGGCTCGACGGTCGCGCCATGAAGGCGATCGCCAAATGGGGCCGCAAAGCTCTCGGCGATGACAAGTTGTTGTCGCTCCTGGTTGGCGAGATTGAGAGCGAAGGCTTTCGCGTGGTCGGAATCGACAGCATTCTCGGCGACATGGTTGCGCCGTCGGGCGTCATGGGCGACCACGCACCGGACGACGCGGCCGAGGCGGATATCGCTATCGGTTGCCGGGTTGCCCGTACCTTGGGGGCGCTCGATGTCGGGCAGGCCGTAGTGGTTCAGCAAGGCATGGTGCTTGGTGTCGAGGCTATTGAAGGGACCGACAGTCTGTTGCGACGCTGTGTCGATCTTCGCCGCGCGGGGCCGGGCGGGGTTCTGGTCAAGGTCAAGAAACCCCTGCAGGAGGCCCGGGCTGACCTGCCGACCATCGGCCCGGATACGGTTGCCAGCGCTCATGCGGCCGGATTGCGGGGAATCGCCTTGGAGGCCGGGGGCGCCTTGGTGGTCGACCGGGCCCGGACGGTTGAGGCGGCCGACGCCGCCGGACTGTTCATCATCGGTATTGCACCGGGCGAGATGTGAGCGCCCCTGGGGCTGGACCGCTGATCTTCCTCGTGGCCGGCGAGCCGTCGGGCGATGTGCTGGGTGCGCGGCTTATGACGGCGCTCAAGACGCGGTCGCCGGCGCCACCCCGCTTTGCCGGCGTCGGCGGTGAGCGTATGACGGCCGAAGGCCTCGATAGCCTGTTCCCCATGAGCGAGATGAGCATCATGGGCTACCTTGAGGTGGTGCCGAAAATCCCTCGCGTGTTGGCGCGGGTGCGCGAGACCGCAGCGGCGGCACGCCACATGCGGCCCGACGTGGTCATCACCATCGATGCACCTGATTTTTCATTCCGCGTGGCGCGGCGTCTGGCGGGCGCGGAAATTCCGTTAATTCACTACGTGGCGCCCCAGGTCTGGGCCCATCGGCCGGGCCGGTCGGCCAAGATCGCCGAGTTTCTCGATCACCTGCTGGCTATTCTGCCGTTCGAGCCGCCCTACTTCGAGGCGGTGGGGCTGCCCTGCAGCTTCGTTGGCCACGCCATTGTCGAGGAGGGCGCCCATAAGGGCGACGGCGCGGGGTTTCGCGCTCGCCACGGGATTTCGCCTGAAGCGCCGCTGGTCTGTGTTCTACCGGGCAGTCGCCATGGTGAAGTCAGCCGCCACCTTCCCATATTCGGTGCCGCCCTGGGTTTGCTCGCGTCGCGCTATCCCGGCCTGTGTGCCGTGGTGCCCACGGTGACCGCGGTGGCCGACGAAGTGACGGCGGCTTGCGGCGACTGGCCCGTCACGGCCCATGTCGTCGTTGGCCGCGACGAAAAGTACGATGCCATCGCCGCTTCCCGGGTGGCGTTGGCGGCGTCGGGCACGGTTGCTCTCGAATTGGCCATCGCCGGTACACCCATGGTCATCGCCTACAAGACCAACGCCCTGACTGCCTGGCTGGCCCGGCGTATGGTTCGCGTATCCTATGCCTGTCTGGTCAATCTCATTCTTGATCGCCCGGTCGTGCCGGAATTCATCCAGGAGAACTGTCGGCCCGATCTCCTGGCCGAGGCGGTCGCCGCCCTTTACGACGACGGCGATGCCCGCGCGGCGCAAATCGCCGGCGGCCGCCAGGCGGCGGAAAGTCTGGGACTGGGCGGAACACCGCCAAGTGATCGCGCCGCCGACACGGTGCTCAAGGTTATCGCTGAAGGCCCCCGCGCTCGTTGTTGACGGCGTACAAGAACGTACCAGTGGTCACTATGACCGCTGGCAAGCGCGCCATGTTGTGTGTGACAAGAGGGGCGTCGCCAACCGTTTGGCGGAAGCCCCAGTCGGTGTGAACACAAGGTTGGGCGATGTGAACGCCCATCGGTCATTCTTAATGGCCGATGGTGTTATTTTCCGAGGCGCTTCTCCACGGGCACGAACGGGCGCGGACCATAGCCGGTATAGAGCTGGCGCGGCCGGCCGATCTTCTGGGTCGGGTCCTCGTTCATCTCTTTCCACTGGGCGATCCAGCCGACCGTGCGGGCAACCGCGAAGATCACCGTGAACAGGTGCGGCGGAATGCCCATGGCGCGCAGGATGATGCCCGAATAGAAGTCGACGTTGGGGTACAGCCTGCGCTTGATAAAATAGGGATCCTCCAGGGCAATGCGTTCGAGCTCGCGGGCGATCTCCAGCAGGGGTTCGTTGCCCATGCCCAGCTCGTCAAGGACCTCGTGGCAGGTTTCGCTCAGCACCTTGGCCCGGGGGTCGAAATTCTTGTAGACCCGGTGGCCGAAGCCCATGAGGCGGAACGGATCGTTCTTGTCCTTGGCCCGCTCGATAAATTCGGGAATGCGGTCCACCGAGCCTATTTCCGCCAGCATATTTAGAACCGCTTCGTTGGCGCCGCCATGGGCCGGCCCCCACAGACAGGCGATGCCGGCGGCAATGCAGGCATAAGGATTGGCGCCGGAGGAGCCGGCAAGGCGCACCGTTGACGTCGATGCGTTCTGCTCGTGATCCGCATGGAGAATAAGAATGCGGTCCATGGCCTTGGCGAACACCGGATTGACCTTGTAGTCCTCGCAAGGCACCGCGAACATCATGTGCAGAAAATTTTCCGCATAGGTCAGGTCGTTGCGCGGGTACACGAAGGGCTGGCCGATCGAAAACTTGTAGGCCATGGCGGCAATGGTCGGCACCTTGGCGATCAGCCGGAATGACGCCACCATTCTCTGGTACGGATCATCGAGGTCAAGGGCGTCGTGGTAAAACGCTGATAGCGCCCCGACCACCGCGACCATGATGGCCATGGGGTGGGCGTCGCGGCGGAAACCCCGGAAAAACAGCGTGAGTTGTTCGTGCACCATGGTGTGCATGGTGATGTCGTGGTCGAATTTGCGCTTCTGGGATGCCGACGGCAATTCGCCATAGAGCAACAGATTGCAGACCTCGAGGAAGTCGCTCTTTTCCGCCAATTCTTCGATGGCGTAGCCGCGATAGAGCAACACGCCCTTTTCGCCATCGATATAGGTGATGCGAGACTGGCAGCTTGCCGTCGCCATAAAGCCGGGATCGTACGTGAAATAGCCGGTTTTGGCATAGAGCTTGCCGATATCGACCACGTCCGGTCCCAAGGTTCCGGCATAGCGATCAAACTCCCCCATCGCCGCCCCAGTATTCTGTCCATCGGTAAACGAAATGGTGCCGGATTGGACGAGCTTACGGGTCGGTTTGATGATGTCGGCCATGGTGGTGTTCCCCTACAAATTGCGCGGCAATCAGACCCCGCCGCGTCCTTCTATTAACCATCTAGCATAGAGACAAAGCGGCAAATTCGCAATTCGCCGCCTTGCCGGCTAGCCCTATTCGGCAACGTCGCTGATGCGTCCCAGGGTTTCGTCGCGGCCAAGTATGGCCATCACGTCGAAGATTCCCGGCGAAGCGTGGGAACCGGTCAAGGCGGCACGGAGTGGCTGGGCAACGGCGCCGAGCTTGAGATCGCCGGCCTCGGCGAAGGCTCGCGCCGCCGCCTCCAGGCTTTCATGATCCCATGATGATACCGCATCCAATGTGGCCGCGAAGCGCCCGAGCAGAGCGGGGGCCTCGCCGGTCAACAGCTTGTCGGCCTTCGGGCTTCGCGATAGCGGGCGCTCGCCCAGGTAAAGTGCTGCGTTCTCCGTGAGTTCCGCGATAGTCTTGGCGCGGGACTTGAGTCCGGCCATGCCCTGAACCAAGCGCTTTGACGCGGTCTCGCCCGGCGCGGCGCCGGTGATTTTCTCATGGCATGTGGCGACCACGGCAGCGAGCTCTTCGTCGTCGCCCTCGCGAATATAGTGGCCGTTGACGCTGCCCAGCTTGTCGAAGTCAAAGCGCGCTGGCGAGCGCCCAATGGTCTCGAGACCAAACCATTCAATGGCCTGCTCGGTCGAAATGATTTCATCGTCGCCGTGGCTCCAGCCCAGGCGCAGCAAATAGTTGCGCATGGCGTCCGGCAGATAGCCCATGTCCCGATACTCACCGACGCCCAGGGCGCCATGACGTTTGGACAGCTTGGCGCCGTCGGGACCGTGGATCAGCGGTACATGGGCGAACACCGGCACATCCCACCCCAGGGCCCGATAAATGAAGTTCTGCTGAAACGCATTGGTCAGGTGGTCAACACCCCGGATAACATGGCTCACGCCCATGTCATGATCATCCACGACCACTGCCAGATTGTAGGTCGGCGTACGGTCGCTTCGGGCGATGATGATGTCGTCGAACTCATCATTGGCGAAACGGACATCGCCCTGGACTGCGTCCGAGATGACCGTCGCCCCGGCAGTCGGCGCCTTGAAACGAACGGTGTAGGGCTCGTCCACCGGCCAGTCACCGGGGCCCTTATCGCGCCAACGGCGGTCGTAGCGGGTCTTTTCGCCGTCGGCCATGCGTTGCTCGCGCATGGCGGCAAGCTCTTCAGGCGTGCAGTAGCAGCGGTAGGCCAGGCCCTTATCGAGCAACTTCTCAACCACGGCTTTGTGGCGCTCACCGTGCTCATGCTGGAAATACGGGGCGTCGCCGTGATCGAGGCCAAGCCAGGCGAGGCCGTCGAAGATAGCGGCGACAGCTTCCGGGGTCGAACGCTTGCGGTCGGTATCCTCGACGCGCAACAGGTAGCGGCCACCGTGATGGCGGGCGAACAGCCAGTTGAACAGCGCCGTGCGAGCGCCGCCAATATGCAGGAAACCGGTGGGCGAGGGGGCAAAGCGGGTAACGACGTCGGTCATGAATGTCCCTGATGGCGGTCAATCTTCGGAAGGGGCGCGAGGTGTACCATGAATCGTGTTGTGTTGGGCGTGGCATTTGCCGCGAAGCACTGCAACCGATAGTGTCGCCTTATCATGGCCGAAGGACTTCTCGACAGCGCAATTCCCCAGGGCCGCATGGCGGTCGGCGGCTGGCTTGTGGAAACCCTGTTCGCCGAGCGCGATCGCTGGCCCCTGTGGATTCCGGTGGCCATGGCCGTGGGCGTCGCCAGCTATTTTGCCCTGCCGGTGGAACCGCCGCCGTGGATCGGTCCCCTGGCGGCGACGGTGGCCCTGGTCATGGCGATCATGGCCCGCCGACACCAGGTCTGGCTCATCGTCGCCCTTACCGCCCTCGCTCTTGGCGGCGGTTTCGCGGCGGCCCAACTTCGCACGGCTTGGGTCGCGGCGCCGGTGCTCGAAAAGGAAATCAGGCCGGCCTATGTGAGCGGCCGGGTGGTGGCCAGAGAGGCCGCGTCTCGGGCTGCCGACTGGTGCTCGACCATGTAAGCATTCGCGGCCTGGATGCCGGCGAGACACCAGCGCAAGTGCGCGTCACCCTGCGCGGGTCGGAGGTTGCCGCGTTCACGCCTGGCCAGTGGGTCGAATTCCTGGGCGCCTTGTCACCCCCACCGGAACCATCGGCGCCGGGCGCCTATGACTTTGCCCGTCAGGCCTATTTCAAACGGCTCGGCGGCCTCGGATTCGCCTTCGGCTCGGCCACGGTGATCGACCCGCCCGCCGGTCAGGACAGCGGCGATCTGGCTCTGGCGGTGGGCGAAATGCGTCAGGCGGTGACCGAACGGGTATTGGCCGGCCTCAGTGGCCAAGCGGGCGCCGTCGCCGCGGCCCTATTGACCGGAGAGCGGGGCGCCATCGCCAAGGATGTGCTGGCCGCCATTCGCGATGCCGGACTGGCTCACCTGCTGGCCATATCCGGCCTTCATATCGGCCTGTTCGCCGGCATATTGTTCTTCGTCAGCCGCGCCCTGCTGGCCTTGTGGGAACCGGTGGCTTTGCGCTATCCCATCAAGAAATGGGCGGCCGCCGTGGCCCTCTCCGGCACGGCGTTCTATCTGCTGCTGTCCGGCGCCACCATCCCGACCCAGCGGGCCTTCCTCATGGGTGGATTGGTCATCATGGCCATTCTGCTCGACCGCACGGGAATTTCCATGCGCTCGGTCGCCTGGGCGGCCGTGGCGGTGTTGCTGATGCAGCTCGAGAGCCTGCTTGGCGCCAGCTTTCAGATGTCTTTCGCCGCCGTCGTCGCCCTGGTTGCCGCCTTCGAGTGGTACGGTCTTCGCCGGGGTCGGTGGACCTATGACACGCCGCCGCGGCGGCTACTGAACTACTTTGCCGGCGTCGCGCTGGCGACCTTGATCGCCGGTCTGGCGACGGCGCCCTTCGCCGCCTACAACTTCAACCTCATTGCCGACTACGGCCTGGCCGCCAATCTGTTGGCCGTGCCCATGACTGCTCTGTGGATCATGCCGTGGGGCGTGGCGGCCCTGGCGCTCATGCCGTTCGGCCTCGAGGCCGTGGCGCTGAACCCTATGGGCTGGGGCATCGACGGCGTCATCGCCGTGGCCCGCATGGTGTCGTCATGGTCCGGTGCGGTGACCCTGCTGCCGGCCATGCCTGTCCTCGGGGCGATTATTGCCGCCGTTGGCGGGTTGTGGCTGTGCCTGTGGCGCCAACCCTGGCGTTGGCCCGGCGCCGTGGTTTTTGCCGCGGCTATGGCGACGCCGATGCTCTACCAGGCGCCGGATATTCTGATCGACGGCAAGGCCAAGCTGTTCGCCGTGCGCGCGCCCGACGGTGACTTGGCGTTGTCGTCGCGGAAGGCGGCGCGCTACACCGGCGAAATCTGGCTGCGCCGGGACGGTCAGGGCAAAAGCGCCGCCTGGCCCGACGACGCAGCTTGGCTGCGCTGCGACGGCGCCGGGTGCATTTATCGCCACGGCGGCATCGTGGTTGCGCTTGTCCGTGATGGCCGCGCCCTGGCCGAGGATTGCCGGCTCGCCGATCTGGTCATCAGCACCGTGCCTGTGCGTCACAACTGTGCATCGGCGGGCAAGGTGATCGATCGTTTCGATCTGTGGCGCCATGGCGCTCATGCGGTCTATTTTGGAGATGCGGGGCTCATACGGATCGAAAACGTCGCCAACGCACGCGGCGCGCGGCCATGGACCGCGCGCCGGGGTAGAGACCGGAATTGATCGGCTTGTTTAGTAGCGTCGCAGCAGGCTGACCAGCCGGCCCTGCACCTTGACCCGATCCGGCGGGAAAATGCGGGTTTCGAAACTGGCATTGGCCGGTTCAAGCGCCACCGACGCACCTTTGCGGCGCAGGCGTTTGAGGGTGACTTCGTAGTCATCCACAAGGGCTACAACAATGGCGCCGTTTTCGGCTGAATCGCAGCGTTCGATAATCGCCGTGTCGCCGTCCAGAATACCCGCTTCGATCATCGATTCACCGTCGACCTCAAGGGCGTAGTGCTCGCCGTTGCCCAACAGACTGGCCGGTATGTCGATGGTTTGCGAATGATCGCGCAGGGCTTCGATAGGGGTGCCCGCGGCGATCCGGCCATAGAGTGGCAGGGTGACGTTTTCCATGGACTCGACAACCGGTCGGCCGGAAATTCCTTTTTCCAGACCGCCTGTAATCACACTGGGCTCGAAACCGCCCGTCGGGATCATGGCGTCCGGCAGCATAAGCACCTCAAGC
>JAYGEF010000418.1:0-11791 GCA_046582535.1 Alphaproteobacteria bacterium | reverse complement strand
CCATTCGGCCTTGGTACGAACATCCACAAGAACGGCGTCGGGATCATCGGCAAGCAGACGCCAAGCTTCCTCAACGGTGATCGTACCCGCGTAACCTACCTCGGAACCAGCCTGTGCCGCGGCTTTCGCGTAGATTTCATCAGTCCCCATGACCATCCGTTCCCGCCCCTGACGGACGACGCCGATCGTACCCTGACCTTACATGAAGCAAACCACCCAAAGCGCTCAACAGTCGCGCCCCTGACACCAGGCGTATTTTGAAGATGCTTCTCCGTTCAACCGACGCGCGAGCACCGTCTGGTGTTACCTAATTAACATCGTAATGTGCGAACCCGCGACAAGGCACCCTTGACCGCCGCAGGACAAAGAGTAGACGGAGGCAGGATGGCTTGCAACAGGTCCGAAATAAGAACGTAAAAAAAAATTGCCGGATTTCGTCGGGCGGGCAAGAATTCGGGCCCGCGGAATCGGCGCAGCCACCGCCCGCCGTTGAAGCGAGTCGGTCGAAATTATATGTCGGGGGTCACGGCCGAGGGCCAAAGCCCCGGTTGGCAACGGCAATTAGATCGCCTTGATTCGCGCCGAAAGCCGTGAAATTTTGCGCGCCGCATGGTTGCGGTGGAGCATACCCTTGGTGACGCCCCGCATAATTTCGGGCTGGGCCTCGAGGAGCGCCGTCTGGGCCGCCTCCTTGTCACCACTGGTGATCGCCGTCTCGACCAACTTGATATAGGTGCGGATTCGGCTCGAGCGGTTGCGGTTGACCTTGGTGCGCCGCTCGATCTGCCGGATACGCTTCTTTGCCGATTTATGTTGAGCCATTGGAGTCCATTCGTGTCTGCGCTGTCGCGCCAATCCGAGGGCGCGTTTATATCGCCCGCGCGAGGTTGCGTCAATCGCTGTGCGATTGTTATTGGAAAGCGCGTTCAAGCGCCCCGTCTTTGTATTTACACAGTCTGGGGCTCCCGCCGCATAAGCGGACGCCAGCCCGCGTGGCGCTTGAACGCCTCTTCCTAAAGAGTCCGCGCCCGGCGATTGAGGGCCAAACCAAAAGCAGTGATTGCTTTAGCAATCGCTGAAATCCGCCGGGCGCTTCTCTATAAAGGCGGCCATGCCTTCTTTCTGGTCTGCCATGGCGAAGCACGACTGGAACAGGCGGCGTTCGAAGCGCACGCCCTCGACCAGGGTCATCTCAAAGACCCGGTTGACCGCCTCCTTGGCCATGGCCGCCGCCGGCGCCGACATCTTGGCGATGGCCTCGGCCACTTCGATGGCGGTGTCGAGCAATTCATCCGCCGGCACGACCCGGCTCACCAGGCCCGAACGCTCGGCCTCGGCGGCATCCATCATGCGGCCGGTCAGCACCATGTCCATGGCCTTGGCCTTGCCCACGGCGCGGGTCAGGCGCTGGGTACCGCCAGCACCGGGAATAACGCCCAGAGTGATTTCCGGCTGACCGAACTTGGCATTGTCGGCGGCAATAATAGTGTCGCACATCATGGCGACCTCGCAGCCGCCGCCCAGAGCATAGCCGGCGACCGCCGCGATCACCGGCTTGCGGCAGCGGCTGATACGCTCCCACGGCGCGATGAAATCGTTCTTGGCGACTTGGGCGTAGGTCTTGGATTGCATTTCCTTGACGTCGGCGCCGGCGGCAAAGGCGCGCTCGCTGCCGGTCACCACCATGGCGCGGACCGCGTCGTCGGCCTCGAAGCCGTCGAGAGCTTGGTTGAGCTCACCGATCATCTCGCCATTGAGGGCGTTGAGCGCCTTGGGCCGGTTGAAGGTAATGAGGGCGACGGCGCCGCGCAGCTCGGTGGTGATGGTCTCGTATGGCATGGTCGGGTTCCTTGAAGGGCAATCAATTGGGTGACAGGGAAAATTGTACAGTGAGGGCGCCGTCGGCGCCGCTGATGGTAATTTGAAGGCTCTCGTCATCGCGCTGGTAGAGGGTAACGCCATCGGGCTTCCAGCCGAGTTGAACCAGGGTCGCGGCGTAGAATGCCCGCACCGCCGCCGCGCTGACCTCGCCGGTGGCATAGGCCTCGACGATGCGGCCCTCCGGCTTGTCGAACACCAACCCAGCATCCACATCCTCGATCAGGCCGTCCATCAATGGCAGGTCCTCGATACCGGCGACGAAGGCGTTGCCCTCCTGGGCCACGACAGGCGCCCCTAGAAGAGCGCCGCACAGCAGCAGAGCCACAATCGCTCCCGGGATCTTCATCAACGCTGCCTCCGGCTGCAATAGAAGGTCGATCGTCCGGCCTGGACCAGGCGGAGCACGGACGCACCGCAGTCGCAGCCGGGACATTTCTCACCCTCGCGGTCATAGACCGCGAAGCGATGCTGAAAGTACCCCAATTCACCCGACGTCTGCACGTAATCCCTGAGGCTCGAGCCGCCCGCCTCGATGGCCTCGGTAAGCACCCGACGGACAGTCGTGGCGAGGCGCTCGGCGCGCTGGCCGGCCACCGTATAGGCCTGGCGCCGGGGCGACAGGCCGGCGTGGTACAGGGCTTCGCAGGCATAGATATTGCCGACCCCGGCGACCACCCGCTGGTCGAGCAGCGCCGCCTTGATGGGCGTGCGCTTGCCCTTGAGGGCGGCGGCCAGGACCGTGCCGTTGAAGGCATTGCCCAGGGGCTCGGGTCCGAGGCCGGCGAACAGCCGGTGTTCATCCAGGGTATCGCTGCATGCCAAGGTGATCAGGCCGAAGCGGCGTGCATCGTTGAACACCACATGGTCGCCGCCATCCGTATGGAACACCACGTGGTCGTGACGCTGGCGCGCCGGGTCGTCGCCGTGGTGGATCATTATCCGCCCCGACATGCCGAGATGGGCGATCATCACCGCGCCATCGTCGAGATGAACCAGAATGTACTTGGCCCGGCGGTTTACCGCGGTGACCCGGCGACCGGTGAGCCGCGCCGCGAAATTATCGGGCAAGGGAATGCGCAATTTGTCACGATGCTGGTCCACGGCGGTGAACACATGGCCCACCAAATGGGGGGCAAGGCCGCGACAAACGGTTTCGACTTCGGGAAGTTCGGGCATGGCGACGCAAGGTACCGGGCTTTTGGGCGCTTCGCCACGGCTACCTGACCCTAATACGAAGTTTCCCCGAGTTTCCCTTGGATTTTTTGGCCTTTGGGGATAAAGTTTCCAAATAGGAAACTGTTCGGTCACGGCCGTCAAAACCCATGGAAAACCACATTCGCCACTGGCGCCGGGAGCGTGGCCTGAGCCAGGAAGCCCTTGGAAAACTTGTCGGATTAGGCAAACCAACCATTTCCAAGCTGGAACGGGGTGACCTGCGTCTGCGCGACATCACCATCGCCAAGCTGGTGGACGCCCTGGACGTGCCTGCCCATGACCTGTTGGGCGATTACGCCAGTGGCATGACCCGAGCCGGCGAAGCGCCCGAAATTGCACCCAGCAAGGACACGACTGAAGCCGGTGAAACCGACTTTGGATTTCAAAGAGTCGCCATGGCCGACAAGGCCGGCATGGTGGCCGAAGTATTTGCCAGCGTGGCGCCGAAATACGACCTCATGAACGACCTTATGAGCATGGGCATCCACCGCCTGTGGAAAGCCGAAATGATCGCCTGGCTCAAACCTCGGGGTGCCATGCGCATTGCCGACGTGGCCGGCGGCACCGGCGACATTGCCTTTCGCATCCTGGAGCGCGCCACCGGGGCCCATGTCTCCGTATGCGACATCAATCCGGCCATGCTGGCGGTCGGCCGCGACCGCGCCCTCGACCGCGGTATTCTGGATGGTATTGACTGGCTGTGTGGCGATGCCGAGTCCTTGCCCCTGGCCGATGCGTCCCTCGACGCGGTGACCATCGCTTTCGGCATCCGCAACGTGACGCACCTCGATGCTGCCCTGGTCGAGGCCCGCCGCGTGCTGCGCCCCGGCGGGCGCTTCCTGTGCCTCGAATTCAGCCATGTGGCGCTGCCCGCTCTCGCGCCGCTCTATGACGCCTATTCCTTCAAACTATTACCGCTGTTGGGCAAGATCGTCGCCAACGACCGCGAGTCCTACCAGTATCTGGTGGAAAGCATTCGCCAGTTTCCCGACCAGGAGACCTTCAAGGCCATGATCACCGATGCCGGCCTTGGCCAATGCCGCTACCGCAACCTGTCGGGCGGCGTAGCGGCGCTGCACTCGGCCTGGCGGATTTGACGTAATGCTACGCGCCGGCCGCAATATCGCCCGCCTGGTGGTCATCGTCTGGACCCTGGCCCGGTTTGACGCCCTCTATCCGCTCGAAGTCGCCGGCTTCGAGCTGGTCGCCAAGGCGCTGCGCCGCCTGGCCATGCGCGGGCCCGTGGCGGGCCGGGTCGGCGAGCGCCTGGCCGCCGCGCTCCACGCCCTGGGACCCAGCTTCATCAAGCTCGGCCAGGCCCTGTCGACCCGTCCGGACCTGGTCGGCGAGGCCATCGCCGACGACCTGGCTAACCTCCAAGACCGCCTGCCGCCGTCGCCCGGCACCGCGGCGCGGCGGATCGTCGAGGCCGAACTCGGCGCCCCAATCGATAGCCTGTTCAGCGATTTCGAGGACCATGCGGTGGCCGCCGCCTCCATCGCCCAAGTCCACCACGCCACCACCAGCGACGGCCGCCAGGTGGCGGTCAAGGTGCTCCACGCCGGGGTCGAGGACGCCTTCGCCGCGGACGTCGAGTTGTTCTACTGGCTCGCCGGCCTGGTCGAGCGCGCCCAGCCGGCCTTACGGCGCCTGCGCCCGGTTGAGGTGGTGGGCATTTTCGCCGACTCCGTGGCCCTGGAAATGGACCTGCGTTTCGAAGCGGCGGCGGCCTCGGAGCTGCGCGAGAATCTGGCCGGCGACGAGGGCTTCTATATTCCCGAGATCGACTGGCAGCGCACCGCCCAGCGGGTCATGACCATCGAGCGTATCGAAGGCATTCCGATCGACGAGCACGACGCCATCATCGAGGCCGGCCACGACGTCGACGCGGTGCTGGAAAAGGCCTCCCGCGCGTTCTTCAATATGGTTTTCCGCGACGGCTTCTTCCATGCGGACCTGCATCCCGGCAACCTGTTCGTCAACAGCGAGGGCGATATCGCGGCGGTCGACTTCGGCATCATGGGCCGGCTCGACCGCGAGACCCGGCATTACCTGGCGGAAATGCTGTTGGGATTTCTCACCGGCGATTACGCCCGGGTCGCGCGCATCCATTTCGAGGCCGGCTACGTGCCCGCCGACAAGTCGACCGAGGCCTTCACCCAGGCCTGCCGCTCCATCGGCGAGCCGATCATAGGCAAGCCGCTCAACGAGATTTCCCTGGGTCAGCTCCTGGCCCAGCTGTTCCAGGTCACCGCGACCTTCGAGATGGAAACCCAGCCCCAATTGCTGCTGCTGCAGAAGACCATGCTGCTGGCCGAGAGCATCGGCCGGCGGCTCAACCCGGAGGTCAACCTGTGGTTCCTGGCCCAGCCGCTGATCGAGACCTGGGTGATCGACAACCTCGGCCCGGAGGCCAAGCTGCGCGACTCGGTGGGTGACAGCGTGGCCCTGTTCCAGCGCCTGCCCCGACTGCTGGCCGACGCCGAGGCGATCCTGGCGGCAATCGCCCGCGGCGGCGTCAAATTACACCCCGATACGGTGGCGGCATTGGCCGAAGCCCGAGCCAAACAGGGCGGCACGTTACTACCGTGGGCGCTTGTCGTACTGTTAGCCGCGGTCGTCGCCGCTGTGGCCGGATGAGCCCGTCGCGACGGATTAGTTGCGAAGCTAAATCACTCTGATAGATTTCCGATTTTCGGTTTGGGGAGAAGGAGGGTAGAGCCATTACGGGTCGTCGCTATTTGACGTGGATGCTCGGGTTAGCCGGGCTTTTTGTCTTCCGCGTGCTGGCTCAGTTGATTCAGGCGGTACATCCTGTTTACTTTCTTCCGCCATTTAACGCGTGGCATGGGGCCGTCATGCCCTATGCCCTGCTTGTTGTATCGCAGGCTGTCGTCATATTGCTGCTGGCGATCGCACTCTGGCGCGTTCGATCAGATGCGATTTTTCCGAGCCCTTGGAAGTACAGAACTTGTTTCACGCTTGGCGGTTTCTATTTTGTCTTCATGTCCTTTCGATTGATCGCTGGTTTGACGTTCCTCGCGGACCACCCGTGGTTTTCGAAGAGCCTCCCCGCGTTCTTCCATGTGGTTCTCGCAAGCTTCATAGTGGTGCTTGGCTACCACATCTATCGAAAGGCGGCAAACCTGCCTTTACACCGCAATGATTCGGCCTCGCTTCGGGAAAGGGTTGGCTGACATCGGATCCGCGAAATCATTGTCAGCGTTGGTGGTTGTCGGGTCCTACCCGACAATTATGGCGTTGGCATTCGCCCTTAACGGGACATTGACCACGGCGGGGCTACCGACCGCCCTGGCGTCGTATGCCGCTGTGCTTATTGGCGCGGCTTTGATCACCTTGCACGAAGTAAGGCTGCCATGCCGGAAGGATTGGAGGCCGTGCGCAAGTGAGGTGGGCAACGACGCCCTGTTCATGGTTACGGTTCAAATCGCGCTTCCCTACATTTTGTCGATTACCCTGGTAATCGCCCTTGCCACGCATCTGACCACGGCGGGGTTCGCGGTTCAGGGATTTTGGCCTGATGACTGGCCGGTGGCGGCGCAAGCCTGCCTGATGCTGGTGGCCGCCGATTTTCCCCGGTACTGGCTCCACCGGGCGTTCCACAAGTACCTACCCATGTGGCGTTTTCATGCGGTTCATCACTCGCCGCACCGCTTGTACTGGTTGAACGTGGGCCGGTTTCATCCGGTCGATAAGGCACTTCAGTATGTCGTTGATGCATTGCCGTTCGCACCGTTAGGTGTTTCCAGCGACGTACTGGCCGCTTATTTCGTGTTCTATGCCATCAACGGCTTCTTCCAGCATTCGAATTGCCGGGTTCGCCTGGGGCCATTGAATTATCTCGTGAGCGGCCCAGAACTTCACCGCTGGCACCACTCGGTATTAGTAGAGGAGTCCGACACCAATTTCGGCAACAACTTGATCGTTTGGGATCTATTGTTCGGTACTTGGTTTCTTCCTTCCGACCGCAAGGTCGGGCTTCTTGGCCTGGTCAACCGCCAATACCCGACGGGCTTCCTGGTCCAAATGAAATCCCCGTTCGTCCGGGGTCTAGACAAAGGGTAAATCGGGTCATGCCATCCCTGTCGAATATGGTTCGTCACGCGGTCCTAAGAACGGCGCTACGCGCTACGCAGGGCCGGTTCCATGGTCGTTTGCTTGAGGCATCGAAGACTCCCCGCGATACCCAGGTCGCCCTGTTGCGGCACATCCTCGCCATGAACGCCGGGACCGAGTTCGGCCGGCGGCACGAACTGTCCCGCGTCAAAAGCATTGACGATTACCGAACCGCGCTCCCGATCCAGACATACGAGGATCTTCGGCCTTTCATCGAGCGCCAGGAGCTCACGGGCGAGGAATGCCTCACTATGGAACGGCCGGTTTACTATCACCGTACGATCGGCACGGTCGGCGCGCCGAAAAATATTCCAATCACAAAGACCGGGCTCAAACGAATAAGGCGCCAACAGAAAATATCGGCTTACGCCCAATTCAGAGGGTCGGCGATTTTTGATGGAAAAATGTTCGGCATTACCGGGCAAGCCGTGGAGGGTCGAATGGCGGGCGGAACCCCATTCGGCTCGGCTTCCGGGCTGCTCTATCAAAGCCAATCTACGTTCGTTCGATCACGGTACGTGTTGCCCCCGGAAATATTCGCCTTGGCGGACTATGAGGCGCGCTACCTTGCCATGGCGATATACGGGCTTTCGGAACCTCGGGTTACATGCATCGCTACCGCCAATCCATCGACGCTGGTCAGGATATTGGCGGTCATAAATCAGAACCCGGACGCGATTCTTGATGCCGTCGCCACGGGTCGCCTTCCCGATTCGGTTTCGCCGACTGGGGCGCTTAAGAGCAATCTCGCTGCCAACCCCAACCGTGCCGCGCGTTTGGCGGATAAGCTCGCCGCCGCCGGGACGCTGGATTATTTCGACATATGGCCGAATTTGAAAGGTGTGGTGACGTGGACGGGCGGGAGCTGTGAAGTTCCGCTTCGTCGGCTATCGAGCTCGCTAACCGCCAATTCCATGATTATTGAACTGGGATACGTGGCGAGCGAATTTCGGGGAACCATCAATATCGACGTACAGCGAAATATCTGCCTGCCGACGTTGTCGGACACGTTTTTCGAGTTCGCTGAACGGCAGGCATGGGACGACGGAAAACTGGAATTTCTGTCCCTTCACGAACTCGATGTGGGTCGCGATTACTATGTGTTCGTAACCACCACGGACGGGCTTTATCGCTATGACATGAACGACATCGTGCGGGTCGCCGGAAGGGTCAACAACACACCCACATTGACGTTCGTTCAGAAAGGCAAAGGGGTCACGAACATTACCGGAGAAAAGCTGTATGAGTCCCAGGTTGTCGAGGCGGTCTTGGCGGCGCTGTCCACGCGGCGCATCAATGCGGATTTTTTCATCATGCTCGCCGACCAGGAGACCGCCGGGTACACGCTCTATATCGAAGCCAGCACCCCGATCCACGGGGCAGGGCGGGTCCTTTTCGACGATATCGACGGTCGATTGCGATTGTCGAACATCGAATACGATGGCAAGCGGGGAAGCGGGCGGTTGGCGCCCTTGGAGGTTCGGTGGTTGCAAAGCGGCACTGGTGAAATCTATCGGCAACGCCGCGTCGCGGGCGGGCAAAGAGACGCTCAGTTCAAATATCTCCACCTTCAATTAGCCCATGAGTGCGCCTTCGATCTCGATGCTCATGGGGAGCCTGGGTGAAGTGGATGCCTATAACCAGGTTGGCCGTATTCAGTTTCCCCATCCCTTTCAAGACGGTGTTTCGCCACGCTTCGGCAAGCCGGTCTAGTGCTGAGAATTTGATCGTAGCGGTACACTCGGACTATGGGCGCGTCGGCTATGGCGAAGGATGTCCAAGACACTATGTGACAGGAGAAACCGTCGAGAGCGGCAAGGCATTTATCGCACAAATTACCGATTCGATTGTCAATTCCGTGCACGATGAAAACAGCCTTCGGGCCTGAATTATCGCTCACCGAAGTACGATCGATCGAAACCCAGCGGCATTTTGTGCCGTCGAAATCGCTGTCCTGGACCTTATCGGGAGGATCAAGACGTGCCCGGTCGAGGACCTTGTTGGCGTGCCGCGCCTGACCGGGCGCTTCCAGTACTCGGCGGTCCTCGGCGATGCGCCATACCTTGCCTACTGGTGGCAATATCGACGTTATTGGAACCAAGGGTTTCGCGATTTCAAGATCAAGCTCTCCGGCGATCCTCGACGCGACCGCCGAAAGATCGGTCTGTTTAGAAACAAAGCCTATCCACCACCGCGAGTCCGGCTCGACGCAAACAATTTCTGGAGTTCGGCGGACGCATGAATTCGTCATATCAAGGGCCTTTCCTATGACGTGTTTGCAATCGAGGAACCGCTTCACGAGGGTGATCTCGCTGGGTTCGAACGCGTTAGGCAGGCATGCGGGGTGAAGATAATTCTCGACGAAAGTCTTTCACGGATCGATCAGTTGGACAGGCTCGATGAAACTAGAGGATGGATCGTCAATTTGCGGGTCTCGAAGATGGGCGGAATCATCCGGTCGCTAGACGTCGCCGAGAAAGCCTCACATCTCGGCATCGGCGTGATCGTCGGCGCGCAGGTTGGAGAGACCAGCTTGCTTACTCGCGCCGCGTTGACTGTTATGAACGCCAACCGGGCGAACCTCGTTGCATCCGAAGGCGCATTTGGTACTCACTTGTTGCGCCACGACTTGGCATCGCCCAGCTTGATGTTCGGCGCCGGGGGATTACTCGACACGGAAAAATTCGACCTTGGAAGCTGTGTCGGACTCGGTTTACAGGTTCGCTACGAGAACTTAGCGCCAATGGCATAACAAATTGTTCCGACACCGTCGCTATGCCGCGTTGTCGAAGGAGAAAACGCGTGGGGTTGCGCCCGCGCGGCCTCGGCCTTACCTTTCGCTCCATCATGACGCAAAAAATGACACTTAGCGGAAAGCGCATATTGCTGGTGATTTCGGGTGGCATTGCCGCCTACAAATCGCTGGAGCTGATCCGCCTGCTGAAGGGGCGGGGCGCCACCGTGCGCTGCGTCCTGACCAGGGGCGGGGCCGAGTTCGTCACCGCCTTGTCGGTTTCGGCGCTGTCGGGCGAGAAGGTCTACACGGACCTGTTCTCGCTCACCGACGAAGCCGAGATGGGTCACATCGAGTTGTCCCGCGCCGCCGATGTGATGGTGGTGGCGCCGGCCAGCGCCGACCTGCTGGCCCGCATGGCCCAGGGCCGGGCCGATGATCTGGCGACCACCGCCCTGCTCGCCACCGACAAGCCGGTGTTGGCGGCGCCGGCCATGAATGTTCGTATGTGGCTGCATCCGGCGACCCAGGCCAACGTGGCGACCCTGGCTGACCGTGGCGTCACCCTGATCGGCCCCAACGAGGGCGACATGGCCTGCGGTGAGTACGGTCCCGGCCGCATGGCCGAGCCGGCAGAGATTTTGGCCGCCGTTGAGAGCTACTTCGCCGCCCATGCGCCCCTCGCCGGACGACGCGCTCTGATCACCAGCGGCCCGACCTATGAGGCCATCGATCCGGTGCGCTATATCGCCAACCACTCGTCGGGCAAGCAGGGCCACGCCATCGCCGCCGCCTGCGCCCGCCTGGGTGCGGACGTCACCCTGGTCTCCGGGCCCAGCGCCATAGCCGATCCCCTGGGGGTCACGGTGGTGCATATCGAATCGGCGGCCGAAATGCTCGAGGCCTGCATGGCCGCCCTGCCCCAGGACGTGGCGATCTGCGCGGCGGCCGTGTCCGATTGGCGGGCGGCGGCCCCGGCCGACCAGAAGATCAAGAAGAACGGCGCGCCGCCGGCTCTTGAGCTGACCGAGAACCCGGACATCCTGGCGACCCTCGCCGCCGCCGGCAATCAGCGCCCGGCCCTGGTGGTGGGTTTCGCCGCCGAGACCGGGAAGCTTGCGATACACGCCCGCGCCAAGCTTGAGCGCAAAGGCTGCGATTGGATCGTCGCCAACGATGTGACACCGGATGCCAACGGTAACAGCGTCATGGGCGGTGACCACAATACGGTCCACCTGGTCACCGGTGACGGGGACGACATCTGGCCGACCATGACCAAAGAGGCCGTGGCGAAACGCCTCGCCGCGCGCATCGCCGAATTCTTCGCGGCCGACCACGCGGCATGAAACCTGTCCCACCGGGGGCCCCTATCCGGGCCGCCATAACGCGACTGCCCCACGCCAAAGACTTGCCTCTGCCCTTCTATGCCACCGACCAGAGCGCCGGCATGGATCTGGCGGCCGCCGTGGCCTCCGACGTGGAAATCGCGCCCGGCGGCCGGGCCCTGATCCCCAGCGGCTACGCCGTCGCCCTGCCGACCGGGTTTGAAGCCCAGGTGCGGCCGCGCTCGGGCCTGGCCCTCAAGCACGGCATTACAGTGCTCAATTCGCCGGGCACGGTGGACGCCGACTATCGCGGTGAAATCAGCGTTATCCTGGCCAACATGGGCGCGGCGCCGTTCACGGTCAGCCGCGGCATGCGTATCGCCCAGATCGTCATTGCCCCGGTTACCCAGGTATCGTGGGACGAGGTCACCGAACTGCCGGACAGCGAGCGCGGCGCCGGCGGCTACGGCTCCACGGGAGTCTAGAGATCATGGAATTC
>JAYGEF010000294.1:0-3794 GCA_046582535.1 Alphaproteobacteria bacterium | reverse complement strand
GGCGAACAATGGATCGGCGGCGCCGGCCGGGGTCAGCTCGACGTCAAGCACGCCGATTTCACCGCTCGCCATGGGGCCGACCGTTCCCCCGAGAGCCTCGCCAAGCAACTGGTGGCCAAGACAAACTCCAAAATAGGGCATGCGGCGCATCGCCACGGCCTCGCGCACGGCGGCCTTTTCCGGGACCAGCCAGGGGTGCTCGTCCTCCTGCCAGACATCCATGGGGCCACCCATGACCCACAGGGCGTCATAGCCGTCGAGCGGGGGGATGGGCTCGCCCTCGTCGAGCTCGACCTCGTCCCATTCGACGCCATCCTCGGCGAGAAAATCCCGGAAGATGGCCGGATGTTCGATATCGATATGTTGGAAGACGAGAAGGCGCAAGGGTTCTTGGCCAGACGGGCGCATCACCGGCCCACTCCCCCTCCCAGCCACCCACGGCGTATGATCCCATGGGTGGCTGGGAGGGGGAGCGGGCCGGCTAGGCGGTGAGACAATCCGCTAGCGCCGGGCGGCGCTGGTGTCGGGCATTTCGAGCAGGCGTTCGCGGTCCATCATGCCGGAGGCGACGGCGCCGTTGAGCATGTGTTTCTGGACCTTCTCGAAGGCCCGGACCTCGATCTGGCGCACCCGTTCGCGGCTGATGTCGTAGACCTTGCTGAGGTCTTCCAGGGTCAGCGACGGATCGTCGAGGCAGCGGGCGGTGAAGATATGACGTTCGCGGTCGTTGAGGTCGTCGAGCGCGGCTTCGAGCAACTCCCGCCGCTTGCCCAGTTCCTCGGCTTCGGCAAAGTTGGTCTCCTGGTCCTCTCTGTCATCCTTGAGGCGGTCGATCCACTCGGCATCCATGTCCGACTTGATCGGTGCGTTGAGCGAATGGTCAGCACCCGCCATGCGGCGGTTCATCTCGATGACATCGTTCTCTGAGACGGCGAGACGGGTGGCGATTTCGGCCACCGCCTCGGGCGGCAGATCGCCATCGTCGATCGCCTTGATCTGGCCCTTGATACGGCGCAGGTTGAAAAACAGTTTCTTCTGGGCCGCCGTGGTACCGAGTTTGACCAGCGACCACGAGCGCAGGATGTATTCCTGGATCGACGCCCGGATCCACCACATTGCGTAGGTCGACAGACGAAAGCCGCGCTCCGGCTCGAAGCGCTTGACCGCTTTCATGAGCCCGACGTTACCTTCGGAAATGACATCGTCGATGGGCAGGCCGTAGCCGCGATAGCCCATGGCGATCTTGGCCACCAGGCGCAGATGACTGGTAATCAGCCGGCGCGCCGCCTCGGTATCCTCGTGCTCGCACCAACGCTGGGCGAGCATATACTCCTCCTCGGGTTCGAGGAGGGGATACTTGCGGACCTCGGCGAGATAGGCTGATAGACCCTGGTCTCGCCCTAGAGCGGGAACGTAAGAGGTTGCCATTGACCCATTCAGGTAAGTGCACGCGCGGCCACGCGCTTAGTGTGAACCTCGCCCATTAATCTGGCAACGTTCTTAGTACGTCCCCATTTGGGCCTGCGCGCGGTGCCGCTTTTGGTTGATCGCCGCGCATCCTACATATCTGCGTTCAGGGCACCATATTCAAGGCCCTTGGCGCAATGCTGCGGTTCCGGTGTATATATAGACCCCATGACAACCCTGATTCCGGTGCTTTTGGCCGGCGGTGTCGGCACCCGTCTATGGCCGACCAGCCGCGAGGCCTACCCCAAACAATTGCTGTCCCTGGCCGGCGATGAATCCCTGTTGCAGCAGGCGGCGCGGCGCGCCCTGGCTACGGCGCCCGCCGGGCAGATCATCACGGTGACCACCGAGGCGCATTATTTCGCCGTGCTCGACCAGTTTAGGGACATCGACCCCGACCTCGACCGCCACATTATTGCCGAG
The DNA here is from genome assembly GCA_046582535.1 of Alphaproteobacteria bacterium. GTDB lineage: Bacteria > Pseudomonadota > Alphaproteobacteria > JAAXGF01 > JAAXGF01 > JAYZAP01. The sequence goes on along the minus strand of JAYGEF010000294.1, from coordinate 1,904 downwards.
CCTACCGGGCGCAACACGGCGGCCGCCATCGCCCTGGCCGCGCTCTACGCCGAGGCCCATTTCAGCGACCCGATCCTGTGGGCGGCGGCGGCCGATCATGCCATCGACGACACCGACGCCCTGGCCGACGCCGTAGTGCTGGCCGCCCGAGCCGCCGCCGCAGGCCGGCTGGTCACCTTCGGCATGGCCCCGGCCAATCCGGACCCGACCCTCGGTTACATCAAACGTGGACCGGCACTCGACGGCCTCGACGGCGTCTTTACGGTTGACCGCTTTGTCGAGAAGCCGCCCCGGGACGAGGCCGAGCGCATGATTGCCGGCGGCGACTGCTATTGGAACAGCGGCATGTTCGTGTTCGCGGCGGCCACCCTGCGGACTGCTTTCGAGACTCATGCGCCCAACGTGCTCGAAGCCGTGCGCGCGGCCATGGCCGGCACCGATACGGACGCTGTGCCCTACCGGGTGCCGCTGGACAAGTACAACGACGTGCCGTCCCAGCCCATCGACAGGGCGGTGATGGAGACGTCGGACCATGTCCCCGTGGTGCCCCTGGATATCGCCTGGTCCGATGTCGGCTCGTGGGACCGCTTGTGGGAGGTCTCGGACAAGGATGACGACGGCAACGCCGCCCATGGCGATGTGATGTTCGAGGACAGCCGCAACTCCCTGGTCCGCGCCGACCGCCGCCTGGTCGCCTGCGCCGGCATCGATGACCTGGTGGTGGTCGAGACCGCCGATGCGGTCATGGTCGCCAGCCGCCACGACACCACCGGCATCAAGGCCCTGGTCGAGCGCCTCAAGGCGGCCGGCCGCAGCGAGGCCACGGCCCATCTCGACGACCGCCGGCCCTGGGGCACGTTCTCGGTGCTCATGGAAGGGCCGCGCTTCAAGATCAAGGAGATCACGGTCAAGCCCGGCGCCCGGCTGTCCCTGCAGATGCACCACCACCGCAGCGAACACTGGGTGGTCATCGAGGGCACCGCCCGCATCACCTGCAACGACGAAGAGCGCTTGCTGGCGGAAAACGAATCCACCTACATCCCGATCGGCGCCACTCACCGCCTGGAAAACCCCGGCAAGGTCACCCTACGCATCGTCGAGGTGCAATGCGGCAGCTATGTAGGCGAGGACGATATCGTGCGCCTCGAAGACAGCTACGGGCGGGTCGAGCTGGACAGCCAATAGCCTTCTTGCGGTCGCAGCCGTTTTCTGCCAAAGAGTGCCGCACGCGGCGATGGGGCGTAGCCAAGTGGTCTAAGGCGCCGGTTTTTGATACCGGTATTCGGAGGTTCGAATCCTCCCGCCCCAGCCAGCGTATTATAAATACATTAAATCAATACGTTACAAGTTATTTTGGTCTTGATTGTATGACCATTGAGTATGACCAAATCGGTGGGCGCTTGATGTAGCACCGCCGCTCACGCACCGCGTCAGAATGCAGCGACGCACACTTCCGACGGGCCGTGGCTCTATTCTTGCTACTTTGCTTGCCACGTCTCGACCAGAAACGTAGCCATAGACCCCGCAAGATTCGCCGCGAGGGCCGCGAGTCTTGCTGCGGCCCGTAAAGATTTGGGCCGTCTAGTGGGGAGCGAGGTCAGGGCGGACCAGGGCGCTATGGATTCTCCTCGGCGTGCTTGGCGCGGGTGGCCTTGGCGCGGGACTCCAACGTGACTGCTTCGTCGTTGCGGCCAGTGTTACGTAGCAAGGCGGCGTAGTTCTCCAGGCCGGTGGCGACATCGGGATGGTCCGGTCCGAAAGCCTTCTCCCACACTGCCCGCGCCCGCATGTAGAGCGGCTCCGCCGCGTCGTAAAGGCCCTCCGCGCTTAACATCTCGGCTAGCTTGTTGAGGCTCGTCGCTACCGAGGGATGGTCCGCTCCAAGAGCCTTCATCTTGATTGCC
>JAYGEF010000006.1:0-4098 GCA_046582535.1 Alphaproteobacteria bacterium | reverse complement strand
TCGACGCTCTTCCGATCTTGTTGCTGCTCGCCGCCCGGCTCTATGATCGCGACGCCCTGTTGTTCGGCGCCCAGTAATCTTAACGATTGGGTAAGGCCGGGCGGGCCGAGTGGCGCGATCATGCGTACCCTGCTTTCGCTTATCGCTCTCGTCGCCCTTAACGCCTGCGCCCTGCCGCCGGCGTTGACCATCGCGTCGGCGGCGTTGAGCGGCACCAGCTATCTGACCACCGGCAAGAGCCCGTACGACCACGTCATGTCCGTGGCGACGAACAGCGACTGCGATTTTCTGCGCGCCCTGGCCACCGTGCCGCGCACGCCGCTCTGCATCACCAACCAGCCGACTCAGGTTGCGGCGGCGGACCCCGAACCCACGGCACCGGTGATCGAGCCCGGTTGGGATCTGACTGCTGTGGCTGCTGTGGCGCCAGTCGCCGGACCGGCGCCCACGGTTGCCGCCACAAATACTGGCACCATGGCCTTGCCCGCCGACGCGGCGGCGGCCATCGCCGAGGCCATTGCCCGGCGCGATGCCCGGGCCTCTGATGCCGCCCTGATGGCCAGCCGGGCGCCATCCTTGAGCCTGACCACATCCACCGACTATGCCGCCGAGACTGAAATTTAATCGGCGGTCATCGCCGCTATCGCCGCCCATCCTGAGGCGGTCTCGACCATTATCGCCGCCGCCATCGAGGCCGCGCCCGAGCACCGGGCGACCATCGCGGCCCGGGCCAGCGCCGCCTTCCCCGGCTTCGCCGCCACCATCGCCTGGATAGCCAACCAACCGGCCGTCTGAGCTCAACCGACGTCCGCCGTTGACGATGGCCGGGCGACAGGGCAGGCTCGGGGTTGCGGTCGGAGTTCATGCTGTCACTGGCGACGGCAATCCGACTCCCCGGAGGCCGGCGAGGCTCATGAACAGCAGCAATAATCCAACAACCGACCCCCTGCTCCAGCCCTTCCAACTCAAACACCTGACCCTCAAGAACCGGATCATGAGCACCAGCCATGCCTGCGGCCTGCACGACGGCGGCATGGCGGCGGACCGCTACCAGAGTTATCACGAGGAGAAGGCCCGAGGCGGCATCGCGCTTTCCATGTTCGGCGGCTCGTCGAACGTGGCGCCGGACAGCCCCAACACCTTCGAGCAGCTCAACGTCGGCGTCGACGCCTGCATTCCCCATCTGCAAAAGTTCGCAGAGCGCATGCACCGTCACGGCGCGGCGCTAATGTGCCAGATCACCCATCTCGGCCGCCGCGGCAATGCCTACGCCGATAACTGGCTGCCGGTGATCGCGCCGTCGCCAAGCCGCGAGATCCTGCACCGGTCGTTCGCCCGCGAGATGGATGAGCACGACATCGCCCGGGTCGTCGTGGCCTACGGCGATGCTGCCCTGCGCTGCAAGGAGAGCGGCCTGGACGGTATCGAGACTCTGGCCGGCGGCCACCTCATTGGCCAGTTCCTATCGCCGGTCACCAACCAGCGCACCGACCGCTTCGGCGGCTCCCTGGCCAACCGTAGCCGTTTCGGCCTGATGGTCCACGAGGAAATCCGCCGCCGGGTCGGCGATGATTTCGTTGTCGGCCTGCGTTACACGGTCGACGAGGGCATGGCCGACGGTCTCAATTTTGACGACTGCGTCGAGATTGCCCTGGCCTTCGAGGCCGCCGGGACCATCGATTTCTTCAACGCCAACTACGGCCGCATGGATACCACACGCGGCCTGGCCCTGGAGTGTATGCCGGGCATGGCGTCGCCCCTGGCGCCGTGGCTCGCGCCGGCCGCCGCCTTCAAGCGCGAGATCTCGCTGCCGGTGTTTCACGCCGCCCGCATCACCGATATGGCGACCGCGCGCCATGCCATCGCCGAGGGTCTGCTCGACATGGTCGCCATGACCCGGGCCCATATCGCCGACCCGCACATCGTGCGCAAGCTGGAAGCCGGTGAGGAGGCGCATATTCGGCCCTGCGTCGGCATGACCCACTGCATGGGCGACAACCGACCGGTCTGTGCCCACAACGCCGCCACCGGGCGCGAGACCACCATGGCCCATGACGTCGGGCGCGCCGATACGGCGCGCCGCGTGATTGTGGTCGGCGGCGGACCGGCGGGCCTCGAAGCCGCGCGCGTATCGGCGGAACGAGGCCATGACGTGATACTGCTCGAAGCGGCGGCGCAGCTCGGCGGTCAGCTCCGACTGGCGGCCACCGGGAGCTGGCGCAAGGACATCATGGCCATTGCCGACTGGCGGGCCCTTGAGATGGAGCGCCTTGGCGTCGATGTGCGCATGAACGTTTTTGCCGAGGCCGATGACGTGCGGGCGCTCGACCCCGATGTGGTCATCGTCGCCAGCGGCGGGGTGCCCGATCTCGAGGGGCTCGACGGCCGCGAGCACGTCACCGACCCGTGGCAGACATTGACCACCGACGCGGCCGGCGGCGGCGACGTTATCGTCTACGACGGCACCGGTCGTCACCCGGGGCCAAGCGCCGCCGAACGCCTGACCATGGCCGGGCGGACAGTGCGCTACATGGCGATCGACGACGCCCTGGCGCCGGAACTCGCCTATGGCGAACGCTTCAGTTGGAAAAAACGCTTCTATGAGCTCGACATCCCGTGCCGCTTCGACCAGCGATTGCTGCGTGTGGCCAAGACCGGAAACCGCCTGGTGGCGACCTTCGAGAATCTGGTGACCATGGAGATCAGCGAGCAGGAAACCGACCAGATCGTCGTCGAACACGGCACCCGGCCGGCCGGCGATGTCTTCCACGGACTGACCGGCGCGGCGCGCAACGGCGGCATTACCGACATCGACGCCCTGCTTGCCGGCGCGGCGCAACCGGCCGATCAAAACCCGGACGGCGAATACGAGCTCTACCGCATCGGCGACTGCGTCACCTCACGCAACATCGCCGCCGCGATCTACGACGCCCTGAGACTATGCCGCACCCTGTGAGCGCCGCCCCGGCGCCGGCCACGCCCCATCCCAACACCGCGCGCGACCCCTTGCACCCCCCCAAACTTACGCGTAGGTTCCACCCCAGCACGCACCCGTAGCTCAGCTGGATAGAGCGCTGCCCTCCGAAGGCAGAGGTCACAGGTTCGAATCCTGTCGGGTGCGCCATTTTCTTTCATAATATCAGTGACTTAGAAATGCGCTGATTTTCCATTTGAACCCACAACCGTATGCACACAATATGCACACAGAGCGATTTCCCGTGTGTGCATGTTTGAGAGGACTCGGTGATTGTCATATGTGAACGACAAAATTGATATCAGGGGTGACGGTGCAGTCGTCATTTATCGAAGACCAAACCGTGACGGAACCATCAACGATGTCTTCCACATGCGAATTCGTGTTCCTCTCTCTGCATCCAAAGGATACTTTCGGGGAACAACCAAGGAGTCGAACCAAGGTCGTGCGACACAGGTTGCACTCAACAAATTTGATGAACTCTACAACAGGGTCAAAAGTGGTGGAACACTCCTGAGTAAATCCGTCAAAGATTTATTCAATGAATGGATAGTGCATTACCCACAAGTAAGTAACGAGTCAGACCCAAAATATATTGAGTGGTCAATCAATAGGGTTGGAAACTATCCTTTGACCTTTTTTGTTGAGGAGAAAAAGAACCCAAAAATAGATACCCTCACACAGAATGATTTTGAGGAATATTGGATTTACAGACGAAATCATTCCACCAAGAACGGGAAGTCATTTGTTCCCTCGAACAACACGCTGAGAAAAGAGTGCACTCTACTGAATGTGATGTTCGCATATGCATTTGAGAGGGGTTATCTACTCACGGAATTGAAAATCAAAAGACCTCCCCCAGACAAAGATGTGCGAAGACCAGCATTTTCAATATCGGATTACCGAAAACTGGTCGCAGGGATGCGTAAGAGAGTGCGGGAAGGTTGGGGTGCAAATGCGAGAGATAGATTCTACTTGCAACAATTTGTCCTCATCCTCGCAAACTGTGGGGTCAGAATTGGTGAATTGCGACATCTCACTTGGGAAGACGTTACGAGGCAAAACTATGATGAGGATGAAACCAAGGTAAGAGTTCTTCTCAATACCAGAGGAAAAACTGGGAT
>JAYGEF010000501.1:0-2763 GCA_046582535.1 Alphaproteobacteria bacterium | reverse complement strand
GCTAAACCCGGGCGGCGCGACAGCCCGGCTCGTACTGACTGCCGGGTATTCGGAACAGGGTGAAATTGCCCCGACGCGGGAGATCGCTGACCAGATCATGGCAGCAGATGGCTCCTTTTCCCTTGGACGGTTTGCCGCGTTGCAGCCGTATAGAAACCCGGCCGACCTTGAGCTCATCATTTCGACGCTGAATGCCGCCGGATTGCCGGCCTAGAATTGGCCTGACCCACGAGCTTTTCTCATTGTATGCTCGTCATGAGCCCGTAGAGGCAACCCGGGGCGACCACGGAGGAGGGGACCATGACCACATCGGAAAATTCGCCAATGAAACTCGGCATTATTCTGCCCGAGGCCGAAGGCGATTTCGCCGGCGGCACCGCCGGCTGGAGCGACTACAAGGCCATGGCCGAGATGGCCGAGCAGATCGGCCTCGACTCCGTATGGTTCGTCGATCACCTGCTGTATCGCAACCCGGACTCGGCGCTCAAGCAACAGGGCGCCTGGGAATGCTGGTCGATCCTCACCGGCCTCGCCGCCGTCACCGAGAAGGTCGAGCTCGGTTCCCTGGTAACGCCGACGTCGTTTCGCAACCCGGCGGTGTTCGCCAAACAGATCGACGTTATCGAGGAGATTTCCGGCGGTCGGGTGATCCTCGGCATCGGCGCCGGCTGGAACGAGCCCGAATACCTGGCCTTCGGCCTGCCGTTCGACCGCCGGGTGTCGCGCTTCGAAGAGGCCTTCACCATCATCCGCACCCTGTTGCAGGACGGCGCCATCGACTTCGAGGGCAAATACTACACGGCGCGCGACTGCGAGCTGACGCCCCGGGGTCCGCGCCCCAACGGGCCGCCGTTGATGATCGGCTCCTCCGGCCCGCGCATGTTGAGCATTGCCCTGCCTCATGTGCAGATCTGGAACAACTGGCTGTGCCGGGAGGACAACACCGCGGCCCAGATCCCGGAACGGCGCGATGTGGTCGATGCCGCCTGCGCCAGGGCCGGCCGCGACCCGGCCGACATCGAACGCAGCGTGTCCATCGTCATCGACCAGTCGGGCCGGCGCGATCTGCCGACCAGCATGGCCGGCGACGCGGTCCAGCCACTCACCGGATCGGTGGAGGAAATCGCCGCCGGGCTTCAGGCGTTCGCCGACGAGGGCATCGGCCATTTGCAATTCTGCCTGGCGCCCAACACGCTGGAGTCGGTGGAACAGTTCCACAAAGTCCTGGAGGCCATGGGGCGCTGAGGACGCCACCCGAGCGCCGCGAGTTGGGAGCTTGCCCAAGTAATGTCGGATGAGCGTACCGCACCTGATGGTCTAGCGCTTCAGCAAGCCATTGATGACGCGCGCCAACACCACAAGGCGGGCCGCCTGGCCGAGGCCAAAGGCATCTACCAGCAGATCCTGCGGGCCGACCCCGGGCAGCCGGTGGCCCTGCATCTGCTCGGCGTGGTCGCCCTGCAATCGGGGGGAAACCTTGTCGCCGCCGATCTCATGGCCTAGGCGGTCGCCGTCAAACCGGATTATCCCGAAGCCCACAACAACCTCGGCCTGGCGTTTCAAGGCCTCGGGAAACTGGACGACGCGGCGGCGAGTCATCGAACGGCGTGACACTCAATGGCGAATTTGCCCAGGCTCACAACAACCTTGGGGTCGCGATCCAGGGCCTCGGAAAACTGCGTGAAGCCCGCGCCAGCTATCACCGGGCCACAGCCATCATGCCCGATTACGCCGAGGCTCATAACAATCTCGGTGTCGTACTCAAAGACCTAGGACAGCCGGATGACGCCGTCGCCAGTTGCCGCCAGGCCTTGGAGATCAACGACGATTACGCCGAGGCGCACAATAATCTCGGCAATGCGTTCCAGGACCTGGGCAAGCTGGATGAGGCGGTGGCCAGTTATCGCCGGGCCATCGCCATCCGGGCTGATTACGCCGAGGCCCATAACAACCTGGGCGAAGCGCTTCATAACCTGGGCAAACTCGATGAGGCCTTCGCCTGTTACCGCCGGGCAACCGCCCTCGATCCCGGGAACGATCTGTTCTGGGCCGGCCTGGCGGTGGCTTTTAGATCGCTTTCCTTCACCTCGGCGGATGACAATCTCCGCCGCAACCTGCTGCACCTGCTGGAGCGATCCACGGTGCGGCCCGGCCATGTGGTTCCGCCGATCATCGGGGCGCTTCGGCATGACACGCGTTTCTCGCGAATACAGGACCTGGTGGGCGCGGACGCCGAAATCGACTTTGGGGACATTGCCGAGCGGCTATCGTCGATGCCGCTGTTTCTCCGGCTCATGGAATTGACCACCATTCATGACTTGGCGATAGAGCGCATGCTCACACGCTGCGCCGCGCCATGCTGCGAGAGATCGTGACGGGAAATACAGGGGACAAGGGCCTCGCATTTTCGGCGGCCCTGGCTCTCCATTGTTTTATCAATGAATACGTTTTTCCCGAGTCCGACGAGGAAACTGCAGCGCTCGAGGCGCTTCGGAAACAGATTGCGACGCTGGTGAAAAATCAACGGAACGTGCCCGCGCCGTTGATCGCCGCGCTGGGCGCCTATCGGGCGCTCCATGGTTTTCCCTGGGCACCGGAACTTTATCAACAGACGTGGCCAGGCAGTATCAAGGACGTGATCAACCGGCAAATTTCGGAGGCGCTGCAAGAACAATCGCAGCGCGCTCGGATAATTCACCTGACGGCCATACGAGATACCATCTCCCGGTCGGTTCGCGGGCAGTACGAGGAGAACCCGTACCC
>JAYGEF010000239.1:0-3532 GCA_046582535.1 Alphaproteobacteria bacterium | reverse complement strand
ATATCGCCGGCCTCAAGGATCTGACCTACGCCGAGCTCGCGGTGCGCATCATGACGCCCTTCATCGGCGACGCCTTGGGGGCGCGGGATTTCGCGGCCATGGCCGAGGCGGTCTATGGAGCGGATAGCGGCATCTTCGCACATCCCGATGTCACGCCTCTGGTCAGGCTCGGCGACAATGAATGGCTGCTCGAGCTGTTCCACGGCCCGACCCTGGCCTTCAAGGACATGGCGTTGCAGTTGGTCGGCCGCTTGTTCGACCATGTGCTCGACAAGCGTGGCGGCCGCGTCACCATCATTGGCGCGACCTCGGGCGACACCGGCTCGGCGGCCATCGAGGCGCTGCGTGACCGGGACAATGTGGATGTTTTCATGCTCCATCCCCAGGGGCGGGTCTCTGAGGTTCAGCGCCGGCAGATGACCACGGTGCTGGCCGACAACATCCACAATATCGCCATCGAGGGCGATTTCGACGATTGCCAGGCCCTGGTCAAGGCAGCCTTCGGCGATTTGGCGTTTCGCGACGAGATGCATTTGTCGGCGGTCAACTCCATCAACTGGGCCCGGGTCATGGCCCAGATCGCCTATTATTTCTCCGCCGCCGTGGCCCTGGGCGCACCAGACCGCGAAGTCGCCTTCGCTGTGCCGTCGGGCAACTTCGGCCATGTTTTCGCCGGCTACGCGGCGCGCCGCATGGGTCTTCCCATCAACCGCCTTATCATCGGCACCAACAGCAACGATATCCTGGCCCGGTTCTTCGACAGCGGCCGCTATGAGCGCGCCACGGTGACGCCGACCCTGAGCCCGAGCATGGATATCCAGGTGGCCAGCAACTTCGAGCGCCTGCTGTTCGAGCTCTGCGACCGTGATGGCGCCGCCGTCGAAACCCTGGTCGGTGAACTGGCCTCGAACGGCGGTTTTGCCGTCGGCGCGGACGCCATGGCCACGACCAAGGACCTGTTCGCGGCGCTATGCTTCGACGATGACGAGACCGAGGCGGTCATCGCCCAGGTTCATAATGAAATTGGCGTCCTCCTTGATCCGCACACCGCCATCGGCGTTGCCGCTGGCCGCGCCCTACGTCCCGACCCATCGACGCCGGTGGTCGCCATGGGTACCGCCCATCCGGCGAAATTTCCCGATGCGGTGGCCCGGGCCACGGGCATTACGCCGGCCTTGCCGCCCCGGCTGGCCGACCTCCTTGAGCGGCCCGAGCGATGCGAGGTCTTGCCAAACGACCTCGCCGCCGTGCAATCTTTGATGAGAACAACGAGCAGGGCAGGATAATGAGAGCAGGTATGGCGTGACAGTGGCCCAAGTAACAACCCTGGCCAGCGGACTCCGCGTGGTCAGTGCCGATATGCCGGGGCTGGAATCCGCCGCGGTGGGGGCCTGGGTCAATGCCGGCGCCCGTTGCGAGCCGGTCGAGCTCAACGGCGTCTCCCATTTACTTGAGCACATGGCGTTCAAGGGCACCCGGCGGCGCAGCGCCCTGGCCATCGCCGAGGAGATCGAGTCCGTCGGTGGTCACCTCAACGCCTATACCTCGCGCGAGCAGACCGCCTATATCGCCCGGGTCCTGAAGGCCGACATACCCCTGGCCGTCGATCTGCTGGCCGACATTCTGCAACACACCACCATGCCCGAAGACGAAGTGGCGCGGGAGCGCGAGGTGGTGATTCAGGAAATTGCCCAGGTTCACGACACCCCCGACGACATCGTGTTTGATTTTTTTCAGGAAACCGCATTTCCCGATCAACCCCTTGGCCGCTCCATCCTCGGCACCGCTGAACGGGTCGGCGGGTTTTCCCGCCAGGAACTCATGGACTATATGGCCGCCCAATACAGCGCCGAGCGCATAGTGGTGGTGGCCGCCGGCCGGGTTGACCACGAACCCTTCGTCAAGCTGGTGGAAGAGGCATTTGACGCCCTGCCGCACAGCACGCCCGGCGCGGTCGAGCCGGCCCACTACGAAGGCGGCGATGTTCGCCGTCAGCGCGATCTCGAACAGGTCCACCTGGTCATCGGCTTCGACGGCGTGGCCTTTGGCGATCCCGCGTTCTTCGCCGAGCAGGTGCTGGCCACGGCCTTGGGCGGCGGCATGTCGTGGCGCTTGTTCCAGGAGGTTCGCGAGAAGCGCGGCCTCGCATATTCGGTGTTCTCGTTTGCCACGTCCTATGTGGACAGCGGCCTGTTCGGCATCTACGCCGGCACCGGCGGCGGTCACCTGGGCGAACTGGTGCCGGTGATCTGCGACGAAGTCGCCAAGATCGCCCAGGCCATCGATGAAGATGAACTTGACCGGGCTCGGGCCCAGATCAAGGCGTCGCTGCTGATGTCCCTGGAAAGCCCGTCGGCGCGCTGCGAGCAACTCGCCCGCCATGTGCTGATCTACAACCGGCCCATGCCCGCCGCGGAGATCATCGAGAAGATCGAAGCGGTGGACAGTGCGGCGCTGATCGGCGCGGCCCGGCGGCTGATCGACGATGGCCGGCCGACGATTGCCGCTCTTGGCCCTATCGACGGGCTTGATGACTATGACAAAATCGCCGCCCGGTTTGGTTAGTGTTTGGGTTCCTTAAATCCGATAGCGATTCCCGTCCCGCCGTCGAGCTCGTCGGCGCCCAGGTCTACCTGCGCTCGCCCCAGGCCAGTGACTGGCGCGCCTGGGCCGAGTTGCGGGCGGCGTCGCGGGCGTTTCTTGAGCCATGGGAGCCGCGCTGGGCTGAAGGGGCTCTGACCCGCGCCGCATTTCGCCGTCGCCTGCGCCGCCAGGCACGGGAATCTCGGGACGACGCCGGTTACAGCTTTTTCATCCTGCGGCGTGACGACGACGCTTTGGTTGGCGGTATCAATCTGAGTAACGTCCAGCGCGGCGTCGCCATGTCATGCAGCATCGGCTACTGGATCGGTATGGAATACGCTCGCCAGGGTCTCATGGGCGACGCGCTCGAGGCGTTGTTGCCCTTCGTGTTCAAGAAGCTTTCCCTGCACCGGCTCGAAGCCGCCTGCCTGCCGACCAATTTGGCCAGCGAGGGATTGCTGCGCAATCTGGGGTTCCAGCGCGAAGGCTATGCCCGGCGCTATCTTCGTATCAATGGCGAATGGCAGGACCACCTGCTGTTCGCCCTGCTCGCCGACGATTTTTCGCGTATCACCACCGGTCATTAAGAATGACCGGTGGGCGTTCAATCGCTCAATCTTGTGTTTACACTGACTGGGGCTCCCGCCGCATAAGCGGCGACGCGCAGTCGCGCTTGCCAGCGGTCAAGAATTGACCGCTGGTTTCACTCAGCCTTACTTTCAGCCCGCGACTGCGGGCCGCCAACCGTTTGGCGGGAGCCTGCGTGGCGCTTGAACGCAGGTCACCTTGTAAAGGTGACCGTTACAGGTCCTAAGCGCGACCCGAGACGCCGGAGAGCGCGCCGAGATCAATGCCAAGCTTGTCGAGCGCCGAGTTCCATTTGCCGTCGAGATTGCCGCCGAAGATGAGCTCCGGATCGGATGATACGTTGAGCCAGCCGTTGGCCTGT
>JAYGEF010000182.1:0-5845 GCA_046582535.1 Alphaproteobacteria bacterium | reverse complement strand
CGGCGCGACCGTCCGCGATGTGAACGTGGTCTTTTGGAATTGGTCCGATGCCCGACCTCACCAGGTTCGCGTCATCGATGACGAGGGCCGGTTGCCCGCCGACGACAACGCGCTCTAGAAGCGGTCCGCGCGATAGGGCGTGAGGTCGATGCTGGTTGGCTTGCCGGCGATCTGTTCGGCGATCAGTTTGCCGGTGAAACCGCCCTCGGTGAGGCCCAGATGACCGTGGCCGAAGGCGTAGTAGACGTTGTCGTGGCGCGGCGAGCGGCCGATCACCGGCAGGGAATCGGGCAGGGACGGACGGCAGCCCGACCACTCGATAGCGCCGTCGGTCTTGAGGCCGGGATAGAGATTGCGACCGTGTTCAAGCAACGCCCGGGCGCGCTCAAAATTGGGCTCCGCGTCGACCCCGGCTATTTCCACCGTGCCGGCGATACGCAGGCCGGTCTCCATGGGGGTAGCGTAGAACTTGCCGCTGGCCAGGGTCACCGGCCGGCGCACATCGACGCCGGGATCGGGGACCACCATGTGATAACCGCGCTCGGCCTCGAGCGGCACCCGGCTGCCGAGCTTGGCCGCCAGCCGGTGGGACCATGCCCCGGCGGCGATGACCAGGGTCTCCACCGGACGCCGCTCACCGCTGGCGAACAGGGCGCGCGGCCCGTCCGGGCCAACGTCGAAATCCTCGACCCGCTGAGCGATAATCTCGCCGCCATCGGCCAGGAAGCGGTCCGCCAGAGTGGTGACCACTCGCCCGGGGTTGACCACATGGGCGGTCTCCTCGGTATACACGGCGCAAGCAATATGGGGGCTGATGTCGGGCTCCATCTGGCGCAACTCGTCGCGGCCCAGGCGATGGGCGCTGTAGCCGTAACGCTCGCGCAGATCCCACGACGCCTGGTCGGCGGCGAGCTCGGCCTCGGTCTCATAGGCGTTAATCGACCCGTCGAGCCGAATCAGATCATTAAAATCTTCCGCACTGAAGAGTTCGCGATAGTTGTCGAGGGTCGGCTTGTTGAGCACGCGAAGGGCGTCGGAGATGGCCTCGACCCGGCTCGGCCGGCTGTTCGCCAACAATCGGAGCAACCACGGGGCGGCAATCGGCATGTAGGACCAGCGCACGGTGAACGGCCCCATGGGGTCGAACATCCAGCCCAACGCCTTCCACACCATGCCGGGCGTCGCCAGGGGCGTCATGGCGCAGTAGCTGATAATGCCGGCGTTACCGAACGAGCATGACTCGCCCGGCGGTACCGGATCGATGACGGTGATTTTGTGGCCATCGCGTTGCAGCCAGCGGGCGCAGGACATACCGACAATACCGGCGCCGACGACGGTGATGTTTTGTGTCGCTGTATCAGTCATGCCATCCGCTATACACCAGTCCCCGTGGCCGGCCCAGGGGGAATCGCATCTAGTCTCCGGCAGGCAGACTGAGAGTGGCGCCGAGGCCTCCCAAGTCGCAATCGCCGAGATTGACGTCGCCATCATAAAGCGCCGCCACGTCGCGCACGATGGCCAGGCCGAGACCGCTGCCCGCCACCGCCTCGTCATTACGCTGGCCACGATCGAAGACCCGGGCCCGGGCCTCGGGCGCCAGGCCGGGACCGTCGTCCTCGACCCGCAGGACCAACCGCTCGCCTTGGCGGCCCAGGTGCACCCGAACCTCGGCGCGGGCCCATTTGCAGGCGTTGTCCATGAGATTGCCGAGCATCTCCTGCAGGTCCTGGCGGTCGCCGAGAAACACCAGACCGGCGTCGCCCTCCACGGTGATGGCAATGCCCCGATCCGCGTGAATACGGCCGAGGGCCCGGCGCAGTTCCTCGGTAACGGTGGTGACCCCGGTGCGAACCCCCAACACGCCGCCGGCCACCACCGTGCGGGCGCGGGACAGGTGATGATCGATCTGGTCGCTCATGGCGGCGACCTGCTGGCGGGCAACTTCGGCGAGGCCACCGGCCTCATGATCGGCCTCTTTGGCCGCCGCGTTGGCCATGACCGACAACGGCGTTTTCAGAGCATGAGCGAGGTTCCCCACATGGGTACGGGCACGCTCGACCACCGTTTGATTGTGATCAAGCAGCGCATTGAGGTCCTCGGCCAAGGGCGTCACTTCATCGGGATAGGGGCCTTTGAGCCGGGTCGCGCGTCCGGCCCGTACCGCCGCCAGCGCCGCGCGCAGCCGGCCCAGGGGCGACAGGCCGTAGCGCACCTGGATCACCACGGCGACGATCAATCCAAGGCCGAGCAAAACCAGAGACAACACCAGGGTTTCCGTATAGCCGGCAATGGCGGCACGCATTCCCCGGACATCGGCAGCAACGGCGATCTGAAATACCCGTTGCGAACTGGGAAACGTCACCGCCCGGCGCAGCACCCAAAGCTGCTGGCCGTCGGGACCATGCACATTGGCGCGTACCGGCGCGCCGGCAACCTGGAGGTCCGGATCGACCGCCAACACCTGGTCCCACAACGACCGCGATCGGCGCGGCGGTCCTTTCGGCCCCGCGACCTGCCAGTACCAGCCCGAATAGGGCCGGTCGAAGCGCGGATCGGCCAGCAAACGCTTGAGCCGCACCACGCCGGTCGGCCCAACCTCACCGACCGCCGACAGCCGGTCGAGCTGGAGGGTGAGCTGATGTTCAAAGTCGCGCTCCACGTACTCGCGGAACAGGCCCGACAGCCCGAGACCGGCGACCACCAGAGCCACGGTGATCCACAGGGTGGCCCCGGCGGCGAGGCGAAAGCCGAGGGAGTTAAGTCTCATGGTTCCCGCCCTGCCCGTCCGGCGGCTCCAGACGATAGCCCTGGCCGCGAACCGTGGTGATAAGGCCAGTGCCGAGCTTGCGGCGCAAGCGTCCGACGAACACCTCGACGGTATTTGAATCCCGGTCGAAATCCTGATCGTAGATATGCTCGACCAGTTCGGTGCGCGAGATCACCCGGCGCTGGTGGTGCATGAGATAGGACAGCAGCTTGAACTCGTGGTCGGTCAGGGAGACCGGCGCGCCATCGAGGCTGACCCGGCTGGAGCGGGTATCCAGCCGGAGCGGCCCGCAAACCAGTTCCGCCGAGGCATGGCCGGCGGCGCGGCGAATCAGCGCCCGCAAGCGAGCCAGCAACTCCTCCGTGCTGAACGGCTTGGCCACGTAATCGTCGGCGCCGGAATCAAAGCCCTCGACTTTCTCGTTCTAGCGGTCACGGGCGGTGAGGATGAGCACCGGCATTTGGTGGCCGGCCTCGCGCCAGCGGCGCAGCACGGTCAGCCCGTCAAGTTTGGGCAGGCCGAGGTCGAGGATTACGGCGTCGTACGGCTCAACCTCGCCCAGGTAGTGGCCTTCCTCGCCGTCATGAGCAACATCGACCGCATAGTCGGCGGCGCGCAGCGCTTCGACAATTTGTTCGGCCAGGGCCTGTTCGTCTTCAACAACCAGCAACCGCATCAGCGGGGCACTCCTGTCATCGCTGCTTGTGTCATGGCTGTTTCCTGGCCGCCTCGGCGCCATCGCCCTGGACCGAAAGAATATCGGTTGTCTTGGCGTTGAGCCGCAGCTTGATAATGTGGCCCCGGTGCGTGACCATTTTTACCTGATAGACCCAGGGTGGACCACCGCACGCCAGTTCGGCCTCGATGACCTGCCCGTGATAGGCCCCTCGAACCCGGCGGAGTATGCGGCCGAGGCTCGCGACTTGTCCCGCTTGAAAGGCTTCGAGGGCACAGTCGTGCTGGTCGCCACGGGCAGGCTCGAACCAGGCGAACAGGCCAAGGATGGCCAATGACAGTATGAATCGGCGTCGGGTCATGGCGCGGACCGTATCAGTGACAAAATGAACGGCGGATGAATAAGGCACTCAGTCTCCGTTCAGTTAACGTGCCATAGGATCGCGTCACGTTACGAGCCCAGGACGGTTCGTTTCGCGAGCGCCGCCGGGCGACAACCCCTTGCCCCTGCTGTCCGGCGGCGCTCAACTGAGTTTCAGCCATTTTTGGGATTGTGCTATGCTGCAGGAAATTCGCGATGCCCTTACTTTAGTCGGAGACTATCGAGTGAGAAA
The DNA here is from genome assembly GCA_046582535.1 of Alphaproteobacteria bacterium. Lineage (GTDB taxonomy): Bacteria > Pseudomonadota > Alphaproteobacteria > JAAXGF01 > JAAXGF01 > JAYZAP01. The sequence goes on along the minus strand of JAYGEF010000182.1, from coordinate 1,789 downwards.
CCAAATCCCTGACGGTACCGGGTTGCGTGGTATCGCCTTGCCGCGCTTTGACATCGCCGTTGCACGCCTGTTCGGCCTCGTCCTTGTCATGGTCTTTATAGCAGCCCTTAAACCGGCCCACGCGCGCGGCACTCCTGATAGTTTCGCGGATCTCGCCGAAGCGTTGAGACCGGCCGTTGTCAACATCTCCACGGCACAGAATGTGGAAGCGCCGGAAGGCCTCGAAGGTATGCCCGAGTTGCCGCCCGGGTCACCGTTCGAGGAATTGTTCCGCGATTTCTTCGACCGCCAAAACCCTGAAGAAAATGGACCTCAGCGGCGGATCACATCCCTGGGTTCAGGTTTCATCATCGATCCCAGCGGCTATGTGGTGACCAACTATCATGTCATCAGCGAGGCCGATGAAATCACGGTCATCCTCCATGACGACCGCGAACTGGCGGCGGTTATCGTCGGTCACGACCCGAAGACGGACTTGGCCCTATTGAAGGTCGAAAGCGATGAGCCCCTGCCGGCGGTGTCGTTCGGCGATTCCGACGCCCTCCGGGTCGGCGACTGGGTCATGGCCATTGGCAATCCCTTCGGTCTTGGCAGCACGGTGACCGCGGGCATTCTGTCGGCGCGGGGTCGCAATATTAACGCCGGCCCTTACGACGATTTTCTGCAGACCGACGCCTCGATCAACCGGGGTAATTCGGGCGGTCCGCTATTCAATATGAACGGTCAGGTTATCGGTGTGAATACGGCGATCTACTCACCCACCGGCGGCAGCGTGGGTATCGGTTTCGCGCTACCCTCGGCCCAGGTCGAGCCAGTCATCAGTCAGCTCCGTGAATACGGTCGCACCCGGCGCGGCTGGCTTGGCGTCCGCATTCAGTCAGTCACCGACGAAATCGCCGAGAACCTCGGCCTCGACGAAGCCCGCGGCGCCCTGGTCGCCGACGTAACGCCAAACAGCCCGGCCCAGGACTCGGGATTTCTGCCTGGCGACATCATTCTGTCGTTCGATGGTCAGGATGTGCCCGAGATGCGTGATTTGCCGCGTATCGTCGCTGCGACCACCATTGGCAAACCGGTCGACGTAATTGTGCTGCGCAAGGGCGAGACCTTGACCATGGCGGTCACCATCGGTGAACTTGATGAGACACCCGCGGTTGTGGCCGCGATCAGCGAACCGGAAAGCGGCAACACCGAGACGACGTCTCTCGGCATGACATTTGCCACCATCGACGCCGAGATGCGTCAGCGTTATGGCCTGAGCGACGAGGCCAGCGGCGTCGTCGTCACCGAGGTTGAATCCGGGGGCGCCGCGGCGGACCGCAACATCCGCCCCGGCGACATTATCGTTGAAGTCGGCCTCGAGGAAGTGGCGACGCCCGACGACGTGGTCAGCAAAATCAACAAGGCCAGCGAGACTAAACGCAAGTCGGTGTTGTTGTTGCTCGACAGCAGCGGCGAACAGCGTTTCGTCGCGGTTGATATCGACGGCGGCTGAACCCCGAAAACAAATTGTTTTGGTCGGCATTTTTCAGAATGTCGCCAACAGGCTAGTTTGCGGCCGATTTTCAATGAATTCGGGTAAATACCCCTTAGGATATAGGGCACCTCGTCTGCAATACGGTTGACAAACCGTTAGCGGGCCAAAAAGATGCAACTCAACTGTCTTGGAGCTTGCCGTGGCTTTAGACAATTCTGATTAAGAATGACGCGGCGAATTTATTTGGGAGGACGACACAATGACGGAATTCAAAGAGCATTCGTATATATCGACCCTTAAACAACAACTTGC
>JAYGEF010000163.1:0-3749 GCA_046582535.1 Alphaproteobacteria bacterium | reverse complement strand
CCGGAATTGAGGGCGAGAGCAGTGAACAGGCGGTTGAGTTCGATGCTGTCGCCAATACCGTGGAGACCGGGCAGGTCGTTTAGCAGGGCGGAACTGATAATTTCACCCGGCTCAATGCTCGCATCGGCCATGGCGCCATGGGGGAAACCACCGTGGTTGAGATAGCCGATGAAGGCCTCGTTAAGGTGGCCGACCACATGTTCGGGCAGCGGCTCGCGGCCGGCGGGATCGAGGCCAAAGCCGCGCTCACGGCCGGAAAACTCGAGATACTCGGCGAACGTCAGGGGCGGCAGAAGCAGGCTGGTGACGGCCCTGTGCTCATCGCCCGCCACGGCTACCGCCGCCGCGGCCGCCACCACCCGCAAACGGGGATTGGCCGCCGCCAGCCCGGCCACTTCGCCTTGCCAGCCCGGGCGGTATTCGAGGCCATCGAGAAACAGGTAATGACGGCCCTCACCGTCGCCTTGAAAAAGTTTGGCGAGGGGAACATTGGAAAATACCGGCGATGCCAGGGTGAGATAGGTTATTTCCCCAGGCGGTGCGCCCTGGCCAAGCAGATGGTCGATGGTCTGACGCATCATGACGGTCTTGCCAACGCGCTTGGGACCCATGAGGACCAGGGGCCGGCCCGAACCACTTTCGGACACCCGTTGTGCGAAGGCTTTGAAAAAGGCCCGACGGGGCAGGTTCTCCATGTCCAAAGCCGCCCCGACACCGCCACTCCACCACGGATTGTCCAGACTTAGACGCCTATGAACCGCGGATTCTCTTAGATTTTCCATAGCGGATATAATAAGATCATTGGATTGATCTTATTATATCAGAACTCTCCATAAAGATCAATCCAATGATCTTACGTCAGAACGGTAGAACCACCAGACCTATCACCGGACCATGGGCAAGCAGCAGGGCGCCATAGAGAGCGAGCCCGCCGGCAACGCGCCAGACGCCAATTCCCTTGAAATCAAGCTTGGTGCGACCGCCCAGCAGGGCCGCGAAGGGCAGGTTTGAGGTGGTCGCGGCGATAGCGCCCCAGGCGTCGCCCATAAGCCGCTGGCGGCGGCGGTCGATGGCGCCCATGCCGACCGCGGCCATGGTCGCGAAGGCGGCAATGAAGATGACTGAGCCCATATCGCCGTTGGGCGCCATATGGGCAAAGGCCCACAGGACTACGGCCCACATTACCGGATGGCGGGTGATTTTTAGTATGCCCGGCACCGGGTCGCCGTCCCCCGGTTTCTCCCAGTACATGGCCGTTGGGTTCTTGGTGGTCAGACCGCAGACCAGCAGAACGGTGACCACTGGCATAACCACCAGGGGCACATAGCGGGCTGCCATGACGGGCGGCCATAGCGCCACGTAGGGGGCGCTGGTATAGGCCAGGATCAACCAGGCCGGGGCGGCCAGATCGACGACCCCATGGAGAGCGCGAAACGGCTTCTCACCCAGGCGCCCGACGATGCCATCGCGCACTATGGGGGATGACAGCACAAAATGACTGGCGACGAAAAACACCGCCGCCGCGACCAGCGCCGGCAAGCTGCCGGTCATGGCCAATAGCTATTTCCCTCAATCGACCTCGGGCCGGGCGACACCATGGCGCCGGCAGGCGGCGGTCACCGTGTTGTGCAGCAGGCAGGCGATGGTCATGGGCCCGACGCCGCCGGGCACCGGAGTGATGGCGCCGGCCACCGCCACGGCCTCGTCAAAGGCGACATCGCCGACCAGCTTGTTCTTGCCGTCGCGCTCGATGCGGTTGATGCCGACATCGATCACCGTGGCGCCGGGCTTGATCCAGTCGCCACGGATTATTTCCGGCCGGCCCACGGCGGCCACCAGGATATCGGCCCGGCGGCACACGGCGGGCAGGTCCGTGGTCCGCGAATGGGCCACGGTCACCGTACAGTGCTCGGCCAGCAGCAGTTGCGCCATGGGCTTGCCGACGATGTTGGAGCGCCCGACGATGACCGCCTCAAGGCCCTTGAGGTCGCCCAGACGGTCTTTCAGCATCATGATGCAGCCAACCGGCGTACAGGGCACCATGGCGTCCTGACCGGTGGAAAGACGGCCGACGTTGATGACGTGAAAGCCGTCGACATCCTTGGCCGGGTCGATGGCGGCAAGCACTGCGTCGGTATCGATGTGATCGGGCAATGGCAGCTGTACCAGGATGCCGTCGATGGCGTCGTCGCCGTTGAGCTCAATGACCTTGGCCAGCATGTCGGCCTGGCTGACATCGTCGGCCATGCGGAACTCGACACTGTGCATGCCGGCCTCCACCGTCGATTTGCCCCTGTTGCGGACATAGACCTGGCTGGCCGGATCGTCGCCAACCAGCACCACGGCAAGCCCCGGCGTAATCCCATCGCTTTGCTTGAGGGCGGTGACCTCGCGGCCGATTTTGGCGCGCAGGTTGGCGGCGAACGCCTTTCCGTCGATAATCGCGGCTTCGGACATAATTGCTTCAGCTCCGGGTTTCGCTGTCAAAACAGCTCGTTAGGTGTTTACGCAAAGCAGTCGGGTCGCCCGCCACCGCAACGGTTTTGCGGCGATCCTTGGCCCCCGCGACAATGGCGAGATGCGATCGTGTCACGCCCCAGGCCTTGGCCAGCAGTTTGAGCAGCGCGGCATTCGCCTTGCCGCCTTCGGCCGGCGCGGTGACGCGCACTTGTAGATATGCTTGGCCCGCCGCGTCAAGCCTGACGCCATCAACACCGGCCCGTGAGGCCCGCGGCGTCAGACGCACGGCGACGCGCAGGCCGTCCGTGGTCGTTGTGACCGGCGTGTCGCTCACATCATCGAGTATTTGACATCGATGAGAAGCCGTCGCACGAAGATCAGGCCGAGGATCAGTACGATAGGCGAGATATCGAGACCACCCAGGTTGGGCATGATCTTGCGCAGGGGTTTTAGCGCCGGGTCGGTGGCCCGGTGAAGGAAATCGCCGATCATGAAGACGAAACGGTTCTGCGTGTTGACCACATTGAAGGAGACCAGCCAACTCAAAATCACCTGGGCAATGATAACCATGGTGTAGAGATTGATGACTGTATCAAAAAGCCAGAAAATCGCGCCCATGGCACCCGCCAAACCGTTGTGTTGTTATCTTTCGCGGATCCGCCAATCAGCGCGACGACCCGCATTTGGCGGCGGAGTATATAGCATCAACCGCGGCCACGGCACCCCTCGTAGACGGCCCGCGCCACCCTTGACACGAGACCCATGCCCCCCTACTTATCCCCGAGCCTGACCCGCCGGCAGTCGCTGGCGCCACAGGCTGGCATCGACTGCCACCCAAGCTATTATCCGGGGCCGTAGCTCAGTTGGGAGAGCGTCGCGTTCGCAACAAATCGTTCTACCAATTAACGTAGTGTTTTCAACATGTTATAAGTGATAAAATCCTTGTGTGAATGATTTGTGAAATATTTTCGTTGATGTCTTACAGAAGAAACTTGTAGTGGAAACACGAAAGTATTAAGGAATATCAACACTGTGGGGATGTAGCTCAGTTGGGAGAGCGCCACGTTCGCAACGTGGAAGTCGGCGGTTCGAGTCCGCTCATCTCCACCACTCCTTCCTCTGAATACCCCTAGGACTCTCGTATATGAGCTCTAAGGGATGTTCCCTGACGTCAATGTATCAAGTACCCAGAAACATTTTCCTGTCTCTGTAACCCCCCTTGTTCCATCTACCAGTTAAGTGCGGGAAATCCTGTCAGGTTTGGGGGTGGGGGCGATATTTCTCTAACA
>JAYGEF010000111.1:0-15105 GCA_046582535.1 Alphaproteobacteria bacterium | reverse complement strand
GAGGTCCTGGATGTCGTCGCCGTAAAACGGACCGCCTCCGAGCACCATCTTGAAGCCGTTGTGGTTCGGCGGATTGTGCGATCCGGTAATCATCACGCCCCCGTCGGCGTCCTGGTCATAGACCGAATAATACAACATGGGCGTCGGACCGAGACCGACCCGCGAGACATCGACGCCACCGCCGGTCAAGCCATCGACCAGGGCCGCCTCGAAGTCCAGCGATGACAGCCGACCGTCGTAGCCGACACAAACCCGCCTACCACCCTTGGCCCGGCTACCACCCTTGGCCCGGCGGCCGCCCTCGGCCCGGATCCGGGTGGCGAAGGCGCGGCCGATCATGCGGGCGTCAGTGGTTGTCAGGCTGGTTCCGACAACGCCGCGAATGTCGTATTCACGCAGAACCGTCGGTTCGAAATTGTGACCTGTCACGACGATCAGACGTTGTTGGGTTCGGTGCCGCGCCCGACACAGACATAGCGGAAACCGGCGCCGGCCATGGTCGGCGGATCGTAGACATTGCGCAGATCGATCATTACCGGCTCGGCCATGAGGCTCTTGACCCGGTCCAGGGAGAGAGCCCGGAACTCATTCCACTCGGTCAGGATAACCAGCGCGTGGGCGCCCGCCATGGTGTCGTAGGCGTCGTCCCGCCAATCGATGCCGTCGAGCACGCCCTTGGCCTCTTCCATGCCGGCGGGGTCGAACGCGCGGATCGTCGCGCCGGCCTCGACCAGACCCGGCAGTATGACCAGACTGGGGGCGTCGCGCATGTCGTCCGTATTAGGCTTAAAGGTGACACCGAGCACGGCGATGGTCTTTCCCTCGACCGAACCGCCGCAGGCAGTAATGATCTTTTGGATCATGGCCCGCTTGCGCGCCTCGTTGGCTTCGATCACCGTCTCGACGATGGTCAGGGGCGCGTCGTACTCCCGCGCCGTGCGGGCCAGGGCGATGGTATCCTTGGGGAAGCAACTGCCACCAAAACCCGGTCCGGGATGGAGAAACTTGCGACCGATCCGACCGTCAAGACCGATGCCGCGGGCGACATCGTGGACGTCGGCGCCAACCTTCTCGCAGAGATCGGCCATGGCGTTGATGAAGGTAACCTTGGTGGCGAGGAAGCTGTTGCAGGCGTATTTGATCAACTCGGCGGTTTCAAGGCTGGTGAACAGCACCGGCGTTTCCATGAGGAATAGCGGCCGGTAAAGCAGGCGCATCATCTCGCGGGCGCGATCGGAATTGGCGCCAACCACCACCCGGTCGGGCCGCATGAAGTCGTTGATCGCCGAGCCCTCACGAAGGAACTCCGGGTTCGAGCAGACGTCGAACTCGGCGTCGGGCCGGACCTCGCGGATGATGCGGGCGACCTGGCGCCCGGTGCCCACGGGAACCGTCGACTTGGTGACCACTACCGTATAGCCGTTGAGGGCCTTGGCGATTTCGCGCGTCGCCTCATAGACGTAGGTCAGATCGGCGTGGCCGTCGCCGCGCCGGGCCGGCGTGCCGACGGCGATGAAGACCGCATCGGCACCGGCCACCGCCGAGGTGATGTCGCCGCCGAAGTCGAGCCTACCGGCCTCGACGTTGCTCCGCACAAGGTCTTCGAGGCCGGGCTCGAAGATGGGAATTTCGCCGCGCCGAAGGCGTTCGATCTTGCTCTCGTCACTGTCGATGCAGGTGACATCGACGCCGAACTCGGAAAAGCAGGCGCCGGTCACCAGGCCGACATAGCCGACCCCAACCATTACTATCTTCACGGCTTGCTTCTCCTACCTTAGCAATAACCGCGAATGAACGCGGCGATGTCATCGTGCAAGTCTTCACGGACCAGGGCAAAAGCCACATTGGCCTGGATGAAGCCGGCGCGGGTGCCACAGTCAAACCGCTCGCCCTCGAAGCGCATACCGTTAAACGGCGCCTTGCCGATCATGGCGGCGATGGCGTCGGTCAACTGGATTTCACCGTCGGCGCCGAGTTCGCCCCGCGACAGGTGATCGAACACCTCAGGCATCAGGATATAGCGGCCGATTACCGCCACGGTCGAAGGTGCGTCGGCGGGCTCGGGTTTTTCGATCAAACCCTTGGCCTCGACCCGAACGCCATCATCGGAAACCACGTCGAGCACGCCGTAGAGCCTGGTGTGTTCGCGCTCGACCTCCATGACCGCGACCATATTGCCGCCGGTCCCGGCCCAGGCATCGGTCATCTGTTTGAGGCACGACGTCTCGCCAAGCACCAGGTCGTCGGCCAGCAAAACGGCAAAGGGCTCATTGCCGACCATGTTGCGGGCGCACCACACAGCGTGGCCCAGGCCCAGAGGCTCCGGTTGGCGGGTATAGGCGACCTGGCCCGGCCCTGGCATGCCGGCGCTGATGGCCTCGAGTTCGACGATCTTGCCCCGCGACTTGAGCGCTTCCGACAACTCGTGGGAATAGTCGAAATGATCTTCGATGGCCGATTTGCCGCGGCCGGTGACGAAAATGAATTCCTCGATCCCGGCGGCTTGCGCTTCTTCCACCGCATAGTGGATCAGTGGCTTGTCGACCACGGTCAGCATTTCCTTGGGCATGGCCTTGGTCGCCGGCAGAAACCGGGTGCCAAGACCGCCCACGGGAAATACGGCTTTCTTGATTTTTTGTGGCATCGCCTGATCTTGTTGTTTCGTCGGATTGTTTCGTCGGATTTTTTGGACGCGCGCGGCGTTTATACTCCCAGCAACAGATCCTTGGCCAGATTGATCTTGGCCGCCAGATAGGTCGACCCGCCACGGTCCGGGTGGTTTTGCTTCATCAGTTCACGGTGCGCCGCCCTAATCTCATCGCTGTTCGCGTCCGGACCGACACCGAGAATATCGCGCGCCTCGTCCATGGTCATGGCAGTCTTGCCGACACCCCGCCCTTGGCGGGCATCCATGGCATCGCGCCAGTTGGCATGGCGGCCACGGTCGAGATAGGCCTCGAGCACCTGGGCCGATTTCTCATCGGCGCCAAGGCACAGCTCGAACAGATCAAGCAATTCGTCGAGGCCCAGATCACCCAGATCGCGGCCGGCGAAGTCACCCTTGAGCACAGTACCGGTCATCTCGCCGCTGTCATGGTCGAGTACCATTCTGAGATATGCGGTCTCCACGTCCGACGACAGGCCCGGCGATGGTCGGGCATTGCCGAAGCGACGAAACATACGCAAAGCGATCGGCGCCAGCATGACCAGCCAGAAAATCAGAGCGAAGCGGCCGCTCAAAACGATATAAAGCAGGGCGAACGCCAGCAGCGCCCCACCGATACATTTGACCGCCAGGACCAGGGACTTGGGATTGGCGTTGACGAACCATCGGGCCAGGAGCAGCACGGCAATCAGCAGGGCCAGGCCGAGCAAGAGATAAGAAAGCATCCGGCGCCCGCCCTATTTAACCTGACGGGTGATCTGTGCTACCGCGCCGCCGGCCCGCTTGCCGTAATCCTCGAGTGCCTTGCGCCCGCCCGCGGCGTAGACCGCCACAGCGCTGAGCAGGTCGCGCAAATGGGCGGCGCTGCCCGTGTCGAACGGGCAATAGGCGCCGTTGCTCAACCGGGCCATCTGTTTGAACGCGCCGGCGGAGATGGGCTCGGCGCCTTCGTGGAAGATGAATAGCGGCACGCCAAGCAGACCAAGCTCACCAGCCCGGTGACACAGGTGGTCGACGTCCTCCTCGACACAGTCACCGACGAAGATCACCGCATTGACCTTCCTCTTTTTAGTTTCCTTGATGGCGTGGCCGAGCACCCGGCCGATCTGGGTATGGCCGCCAACACAATGAACCCGGGTCATTTGCCGCACCAGGGCCTGAGAATTCGCTACCCAGTTCGAACTCCGGCATTCACCGAAGCCGCGATAGAAGACAAGCTGGACCTCAAGGCCGCCAAGCGCCGCTGTCTCCTTGAACATCTGGCCCTGGAGATGACAGGCGGTGTCCCAGGTCGGTTCGCGGCTGGCGGTAGCGTCCATGGCAAACATTAGCCGTCCGCGCCCGCCCTCGGAACGGGGCACGGGAGTCGCCGCAACGCGCTTGAGAAAAGCGTCAACCTCGGCGTCGGCCGCGCGCGCGGGAAGTTTCTTGCTGTCGCCCATATCCCGCTGATCTTACACCACGATGGCGCGTCGGAGCCACAACAGGCGGAACGCCAGCATGGCGATCAACAAGGCCGGCACCACGGCGACGCCATAGACCCAACTGGACGCCATGGTCACGGTTTCGATGGATATGCCGTCGCCGAGGCCGGCGCTGTTGGCGATCAGCCCGGCCGACGACGAACCGAAGGCAATGCCCAGAGAGCGCACGGTAGGAATCGACGACGCGGTAACGCTCTCCTCGCCAGGGTCCGCCGCCGACATGGTCCAGTTGACGATATGAGCGAGGCACGAGCCGATACCAAGGCCGGCCAGGCAGATGAACCCGGCAAGCAACGGCAACGGCCCGGTGGTGACGACCAGGGCCACGCCGGCCATTCCCACCACCAGCAGCAACGGCCCATCCCCACCACGAACCGCACCGCCCGTCCCCGAAGCCCGGCGCCGGCAACCGTCGCCGCCGTCCAGCTGATGACCATGACCGTGCCGAAGTAGCCGGCGATCAGCGGCGACGCGCCGTGCACCACCTGGACCACCAGGGGAATAAACACGCCGATGGAACTGTGGGTGAAGGTGAACAGGAACATGATCCAATGGGCAGTGCCCACCGTCCGGTTAAGCGATAATGGCCGGGTTGGAAACAGGCGATGGACGGCGCCGTGGTCGCGGCGAAAAGTCATCGCCACCAACACCACCGCCGTGGCGATAAGCGCCAGACGGCCAGTGAGGCTGTTAATATTGCCGGCAGCAGCGACACACATCACGCCCGAGCCCAACATGGCCAGACGCCAGACGGGAAACCGCGGCACTGACGCCGCGATGGCGGTCACCGGCAGACGACGCCACGCCATGGCACTGAACAGGATGATGATCGGTACGCTGAACCAGAACGCCCCGCGCCAGCCGCCGAATTCGGCGAAAATCCCGCCGATCATGGGCCCGAGCATAGCGGCGATGCCCCACATGGCGGACATGGTCGAGAGCGCTCGGGTGCGGATGTCTTCGGGATAGACCTCGCGCACCAACATCATGTTGGTGGCGATGAGCAAGCCGCCGCCGAGACCCTTGACCACCCGCCCCAAAAGCAACACCGCCGTGTCGGGGGCAAGGGCGCAAATCGCCGAGCCGGCCAGGAAACCCAGGGCGGCGAGAAAATAACACCGGCGCAAACCCAACCCGGCCTTGATCGGGGCGCTGCTGGCGGCACCGACGATCGACGCCACCATGTAGAGCATGGTGGTCCAGGCATAGAAGGCGGCGCCGCCGATATCGCCGACCACCGACGGCATGATGGTGGCGACAATGAAGATATCGACGGCGTGCAGGCCGATCCCGAGATTGAGGATCAGCGTGATGCCGGCGTATTTTCCGACGTAAAGCTGGGACCAGGAGGGCTTGGGCAAGATCGGATCAGGCGAGACCGTGAGACTTCATGGCGCGGCGTACCGCCGGACGCTGGGTAACCCGATCGACGACCCGCGCCAAATTGGGAGCCGTGGCGAGGAATTCGGCGGTGCCCGCTGGATGCCAAGTCGCCAGCATGTAGGCGTAGAGGTCGCAGGCGCTGATCGTGTTGCCAAGGAAGTATGGCCCCGCCCCGAGCGAATCATCGATGTAGCCCCAGACCCGGTCGAGCCGCTCCCGCGCCTTCTCCATCACCGCCGGGATGTGGCCGGCATCGGTGGAATGACGCTCGGGGTAGAAATTTATCTGATAGGCAATCTGCACGGTGTCGGCCAAATAAAGCAGCCACTGATAATAAAGGCCGCGCAGAGCGCTATCGGGCGCCGGCGCCAAGCCGGCCTCGGGATGGCGGTCGCAGAGATACATCACGATGGCCGCTGACTCGTGGAGCACCATGTCGCCATCGACCAGTACCGGCACCCAACCGTTCGGATTGAGTTTGAGAAACGCGGGATCGCGCGGTTTCTCCTTAGAGATATCAACCTCGACTAGTTCATAGTCGGCGCCAACCTCCTCAAGTACCATACAGGGTGCGAAGGCTGCGGACGTCACCGCGTAATATAGTGTGTACATGAACCGTAATTCCCTTTTTCAATGCGCCGTCAAAGCCGCGCCAGCCGCTCGGCAAGCAGGGCGAAGAAGCCATCGGCGTCGATGGCCCGCACCACATTGACGTTGGCCGCCTGGTCCGGCCCTGGCGCCGTCGCAACGGTCTCGCCCAGGCGTTCGGGGTCAGCGGTCTCGACGGTGACGTGCATGGCCTCGGTTTGGAACAGATCGGGGCGCAGCAGGTAGGCGATGACGCAGGGGTCGTGCAGCGGCGCGCCAATTTCTCCGGACTCTGCGTCCGCTCCGCGTTCGCGATGGATCCCCAGCATACCCGCCACGATATTCGCCGGCCGGTTGCCGATGGCGGCGAAGGCGGCCAGTCGCAGGGCCGTGGCGCGGGCCTGATGGGTGACGTCGAGGCCGATCATGATGAGCGGCGCACCGGCGCCCATGACCACGGCGGCGGCGTGCGGATCGCAGTACAAATTGAACTCCGCGTAGGGCGTCACGTTGCCGACCGCGACGCCGCCGCCCATGAAGACGATCTCGCGAATTCGCGGCACGATATCGGGCTGCTTGATGATCGCCAGGGCGACGTTGGTCATGGGCCCCAGCACCGCCAGGGTGATGTCGTTCCTGGCCATGAGGCGCTCGATCAGCACATCAACCGCGTGTCCGTCGGCCAACGCCATGGTTGGCGGCGGCAGGTCGGCCCCGGCGAGGCCGTCCTCGCCATGAACATGGGTGGCGGTCTCCAAGGGCTGCATGATGGGTCGCGGGCAGCCGGCGTGGACCGGGATATGGGAGCGTCCCCCAAGTTCGCATATGCGCCGCGCGTTGGCCGCCGTCTTCGCCAGCGGCACGTTGCCCGACACCGTGGTGATAGCCAGCAGGTCGAGTTCGGGCGAGGCAAAGGCCAATAGCAGGGCGACGGCGTCATCCTTGCCCGGGTCACAGTCGATAATCAGGGGCTTCGAATCCATGGCCGGACCTTATACCATTAGTAAATAGAGTAACGTTATTTGCAGAGGCGCAACCATGACCATCGATCCTCAGACCCTTCGCGGCAACTGGAACTTCCCGACAGACATGCGCTTCGGTCCCGGCCGCATCAGTGAGCTCGCCGACGCCTGCCGGGACCTCGGCATGACCCGGCCCCTGCTGGCCACGGATCCCGGCCTCAAGGACCTGCCCATAGTGCGAAAAGCCATCGCCGCCAATGACGCTGCCGGCCTGCCGACGGCGCTGTTCGCCGATATCAAAGGAAACCCGGTGGGCCAGAACGTGGCCGACGGGGTCGCCGCCTACCAGGACGCCGGCTGTGACGGGGTGATCGCCTTCGGCGGCGGCAGCGGCCTCGATGCCGCCAAGGCCATCGCCCTGATGGTCGGCGAGGACCGGCCGATCTGGGATTTCGAGGACCGCGAGGACTGGTGGACCCGGGTCAACGCGGACGGCATCGCCCCCATCGTCGCCGTGCCGACCACCGCCGGCACCGGCTCGGAGGTCGGCCGCGCCTCGGTCATCACCGATGAAGCCACCCACCTCAAGAAAATCATCTTCCACCCCAAGATGATGCCGGCCATCGTCATCTCCGACCCGGAGCTGACCATCGGCCTGCCGCGCAACATCACCGCCTGGACCGGCATGGACGCCCTGGCCCACTGCCTCGAGGCCTATTGTTCGCCGCACTACCACCCCATGGCCCAGGGCATTGCCCTCGAAGGCCTGCGCCTGGTCAAGGACTGGCTGCCGGCGGCTGTCGAGGACGGAACAAATCTCGCGGCCCGGGCCCATATGTTGGTGGCCGCCACCATGGGCGCCACGTCGTTCCAGAAGGGTCTCGGCGCCATCCACGCCATGAGCCACCCCATCGGTGCGGTTCACGACAAGCATCACGGCCTGACCAATGCGGTGGTCATGCCCTACGTGATGGACTTCAACCGTCCCGCCATCGACGACCGCATGACCGCCCTGGCGCGCTATCTCGATCTCCCCGACCCGTCCTTTGAGGCGGTCATGGCCTGGGTGCTGGAACTGCGCGCCGCGTTCGGCATCGAACACACTTTGGCGGAGTTCGGCATCGGCGATGAGCATATCGACGAACTGGTGCCCATGGCCGCCATCGACCCATCCTGCGGCGGCAACCCGATCCCCATTGGCGAGCCCGAACTGCGCGATATGTTCGTCAAAGCTGTTAACGGCGTGTTGGCCTGAAACCGCCATGCCCTATAGCGCAGCGGCCAGGCAGCCCACAACAGGAGCAACCAGCTATGAAGCTTTCCGAATACGCCTCGTTCGACGCCATGGGGATCGCCGCCCTTATCAAGAGCGGTGAGGTTTCCGCGGATGAGATCAGAAATTGCGCCTTGCGGGCCATCGATGTGGTCAACGGCGACATTAACGCGGTGATCGAGACCTACGACGATCCTGTGCCAGCCCCGGCCGACACGGCGCCCGAAGCACCGTTTGCCGGGGTGCCCTATCTGATCAAGGATGTCGGCGCCCATTTCGGCGGCCTCAAATGCGAATTCTGCAGCCGCTTGTGCGAAGGCATGGTGGCGGCCGAGGACAGCCACTACGCGGGGCTGGTGAGGCGCAGCGGGGTCAGCATCGTCGGGCGTTCCAACACGCCCGAATTCTCCATGTCGGGGACCAGCGAAAACGTCCTCTACGGCAACACCTCGACGCCGTGGAAAAAGGGCTACTCGTCGAACGGCTCGAGCGGCGGCAGCGCGGCGGCGGTCGCGGCCGGCGTCGTGCCCATGGCCCACGGCTCGGACATCGGCGGCTCGATCCGCGGTCCGGCGGCGTGGTGTGGCGGCGTCGGGCTCAAGCCGTCCCGCGCCCGCATATCGTCCGGCCCCAACTACGACGAATGGGGTCACGGCATGTCCATGAGCTTCGTCCAGACCAAGACCATGCGCGACACGGCGGCTATGCTCGACCACCTGGCCGTACCACAACCCGGCGATCCTTTCGTGATTGCCCGGGCGCCGAACCCCTACACCACGTACCTGAACGGCCCGGCCAAGCCCCTTAAGCTCGCCTTCTCGGCGGCGCCCCTGATGGACGCGCCGGTCAATCCGGAAGTCGCCGCGGCGGTGGAAGCGACGGCAAAGGTCCTCCAAGACCTGGGTCATGACGTCACCGAGGACGCCCCGCCCGTGGACCTCGAGGCCATCGACGATGCTTGCGTCACTATCTGGTTCCAGGACTTTCACGGGCGGCTGGACGGCTATGCCAAGGAGATGGGCCGCACGGTGAATGGGGACACGGTCGAGGCCGGAACCCTGCGGTTCTATGAATACGCCAAGCAGTTGTCGGATAGCGACTTCTTCGCGGCCACGGCCGCCTTCAACACCATCCGACGCCGGACCGGCGCGTTCTTCGCCAAGTACGACGCCTGGATCACGCCGACCCTGGCCCAGGTCGCCCCGCAACACGGCATCTACGGCATGGACGTGGATCTGCCGCCCCGCGAGTTCCTGCGGCACGAGCAGCGGCCGGCCCAGTACATGGTGCTCAACAATGTCACCGGTCAGCCGGCCATGTCCCTGCCCCTGGCTATGCATTCCAACGGCCTGCCCATCGGCGTGCAGATCGCCGCCCGCCCCGCCGAGGAACACATCCTGATTGCTCTCGGCGCGGCCCTTGAAGAGGCCATACCGTGGCGCGACCGGCTGCCGCCGATCCATGTTTCGCGAACCGAGCAGAGTTAGGCCACCCCGCCGAAGACGGCGAACATACCGCTCTCATAAGCGCATTCGACATTTTTGAAACCGGCTTCCCGTAGCCAGCCAAGCTGGTCGGCCAGGGGTGCCGGGCGATCCGCCTTCATGCGCTCGCGGGCCTGGGCCAGTTCGATATCGCCGACCCCCATGTCGTGGACGGCTGCCAGCCAGGCGGCATGATTGGCGGCATCGATATCTGGTGTCGACCCCCGCACCTGCTCGGCATTGAAGAACACGCCGCCGGGTCGCAATGCCCCATGTATACGGCCATAGAGATCGCGCTTATCGCCATCGTCCAGGTGATGAATGGCCAGGGCCGAGACCACCGCATCGGGGTTGCCGGGCAGCGCCTGTCCGACCATGTCGGCCTCGACAAATTCGAACTGCCCGCCCTCGCCCAGACGCTCGCGCGCTACGGTCAGCATCTCCTCCGAAATGTCGCTGAGGGTAATCCGCGCCTCGGGGTATGCCGCCGCGACCATCGCGGATAGCAGTCCGGTACCGGCGCCGATGTCGAGCACCCGGAAGGGCGCCTCGCGGTCGAACTGTAAAAAGCTGAGCGCTGCCCCGTAGAACTCATCAATGCCAGGCAACAGCCGTCGCCGCCCCTGGTCGTAGTGCCGAGCGGTGGCATCGAATATCTGTTCGTTGGCAAAGGTCATCAATACATCCTAGCACCGGCTGGACCAAGTTCGTGCTGGCATATGTTCGATTTCCGGTGAATGATCCCGGATAATTCAGCGGCCCTTCCGGAGTGCGATGCCGTGACCATCATTTTTCTTCCCGATTACAGCTAACCACCATGACAAGCAGCGATACCAAGCCGGCGGCGGCCTGGGCGCCGCCCCATCGCCGCGGCGTCGCCATAGCCCTTGGCATCGCCTGCGCATGGAGTTTCACCGGTCTGATTTTCCGCAGCATCGAGGAAGCCGGATCGTGGGAGACGATTTTTTACCGCTCCATCGGTGTATCGTTTGGCGTGTCCCTGGCAATTCTCCTGCGTCACCGCGGAAGCACTTGGCGGGTGTGCCGCAAGATCGGGCGGCCGGGCATCACCGCTGCCCTATGCCTATGCGGCGGCAGCTTGTCGTTTCTTCACGCTGTCCACTACACCACCATCGCCAATATCACTTTTCTCATTGCCGCGTGCCCGTTCATCACCGCCGCCCTGGCCTGGCTGTTGCTGCGCGAAACCGTGACCCTGCGCACCTGGATCGCCTCCGCCGTGGCGCTTTGCGGCGTCCTCGTCATGGTTTTCGATGGACTTGCCCTTGGCGACGCCACCGGCATTTTTCTGGCCCTCGGCACCGCCACAATGATGGCCGGGTACGCGGTTTCGGTACGCCTCGGCCGCAATGTGGACATGACCCCGGCGATTGCCCTGTCCGGCATGCTGGCAGTATTCGGATCGGCCCTGATGGTCTCCGATTTCGCGATTTCCTGGCACGACCTGGGTCTTTGCCTGTTGCAAGGCGCCTTGATCAGCGCCGTCTGCAATTCCCTGTTCGCCTACGCGGCGCGCTCGGTGCCGGCGGCCGAACTGATGCTGCTCGGCCTGATCGAGACCGTTCTCGCGCCGACCTGGGTCTGGCTGGCTATCGGCGAGGTGCCATCCCTGGCCACAATGATCGGCGGCGCCATAATTCTAGTCGCCGTCATGGGTCACGCCTACAGCACCGTTTGGCTGCCCAGCAGGCTGGTCCGCGCCGGCCCCAAAGCCATGTAGTGGCGTTGGTCAGCGCCTCGCCAATGTGACCTGACTACCGGACCACCCCGGCAGTTCCGCGACCTCGGCGGATTTGAACGCGGCCTGCATGGCGTCCGGCATGGCCACCGCACGGCCGGCTTTTGCATCGACGTGGAGATAGATGCATTCCACCGTCGCCTTGTCCTTGCCGTCCACGCGCACCACATGGGCGCCGTGAACGCGCTTGGCGTCGGAACCCAGGATCATGAATTCAATGTCGAGGACAGCCGGCACGTGGACCTCATCGAGATAACGCAGATTGGTCTCCACCGTATAAATGGTCCGGCCCGTCTCATAGAAATAGTCCATGGTCGCGCCGAACTGCGCCAGCCATTCGAATGCACCCTTTGAGCAGGCGACCAGATAGTAGCCTTCGTTCAGGTGACCGTTGAGATCAATCCAGGTGTCCTGGACCGGCTCGGAGCGTATCTCCAGGTTTATCATCGTTGTCCCTATGCCTCATCCTCCAGCGACAACAGCGAAGCATTGCCGCCGGCGGCGGTGGTGTCGGTGCTGATGACCCGCTCGGTGGCGAAGCGGTGGAGGTAGCGCGGGCCGCCGGCCTTGGGGCCGGTGCCCGACAGGCCCTCGCCGCCGAACGGCTGAACCCCGACCACGGCGCCGACCATGTTGCGGTTGACGTAGGCGTTGCCGGCCCGCACCCGCGCGGCGATGTAGTCGATGAATTCGTCGATGCGGCTGTGAATGCCCAGGGTCAGGCCGTAGCCGGTGGCGTTGACCGCTTTTATCACATCGTCGAGACGGTTTGACTTGTAGCGCACCACATGGAGGATCGGCCCGAAGACTTCGCGCTCGAGCCGCCCCAGGGAGTCGATCTCGAAGGCCGCCGGGGCGACGAACGTGCCGTGTTCGGTCTCCGGCGGAAGGGCGACGCGTTTGATCAGGCTGCCGTGACGGGCCATGGCCTCGCCGTGGGCAACCAGCATGTCGCGCGCCGCTTCGTCGATCACCGGGCCCACATCGGTGGACAGCAGGGCCGGGTCACCGACCCGCAGCTCATCCATGGCGCCGGCCAGCATATTGATCAGCCGGGGGGCGATCTCGGCCTGAACAAATAGTACGCGGAGCGCCGAACAGCGCTGTCCGGCGCTGCCGAAGGCCGAGATCAGGGTATCGCCGATGACCTGCTCGGGCAGCGCACTTGAATCGACGATCATGGCGTTCTGGCCGCCGGTCTCGGCGATCAGCGGCACGATGGGCCCGTCCTTCGCCGCTAGGGCCCGATTGATCGTCCGGGCGGTTTCGGTGGAGCCGGTGAAGGCGACACCGGCGATGCGTTCATCTCCGACCAGCCGGGCGCCCACATCGCCGCCGCCGGGCAGCAGTTGAACCACGCCGTCGGGCACGCCGGACCGGCGCAACAGTCGCACCGCGAAGTCGGCGATCAGCGGCGTCTGCTCGGCCGGCTTGGCGATGACCGCGTTGCCCGCCACCAGGGCAGCGGTGACCTGACCGGTGAAGATAGCCAGCGGGAAGTTCCACGGCGCAATGCAGGCGAATACACCGCGGCCATGGAGCGAGATCCGGTTGCTCTCGCCGGTCGGACCGGGCAGCGTCACCGGCGCCGCGAAATCGGTACGCGCCCGCGCCGCAGAGTAACGGCAGAAGTCGACCGCCTCGCGAACCTCTGCCAGGGCGTCAGGGATGGTCTTGCCGGCCTCGCGCACGCAGATGGCCATGGCCTCGGCGGCGTTCTCCTCCAGCAGACCGGCCGTGCGCTCAAGACACGCGGCGCGGTCACCGGCGGGCGTGGCGGCCCAGTCCGGGAAGGCGTTCACGGCGGTGGCTATGGCCTGCTCGACGGTAGTGGTGTCGGCTTCGACAACCGTACCGACAACCCGGCGGCGGTCGGCTGGGTCAGTAATTTGCCGGCCTGCCCCGCCAGCCCCGATGCGCAACGGCACCGCCACCGCCTCGGCCATGGCCTTGGCCAGCGGCTCGAGAACGGCCCGGTCGGTCAGGTCGATGCCGCGCGCATTGACCCGACCCTCGCCGTAGAGATCGGCGGGCAGCGGAATGCGGGGATGAGGCTTGCTCTCGATAGCGCGCAAGTCGACAACCGGGTCAGCGGCGATTTCGGCCACCGGCAAAGCCTCATCGACGATGCGATTGACGAAAGAGGTGTTGGCGCCGTTCTCGAGCAGCCGGCGCACCAGATAGGGCAGCAGTTCCTCATGGCTGCCCACCGGGGCATAAACCCGGCAGGGAATGTCGAGCTTGTCAGCACCGACGATCTCGCCATAGAGCGCCTCGCCCATGCCATGGAGGCGTTGGAACTCGAAATCTCGGTTGTCGCCGGCGAGCTCCAGCACCACCGCCAGGGTCTGGGCGTTATGGGTGGCGAACTGGGCATAGAAGGCATCGCCGGAGGCCAGGATGCGTCGCGCGCAGGCGATGTAGGAAACGTCGGTCGCGAGCTTGCGGGTGAACACCGGGTAGCCGTCGAGGCCGAGTTCCTGGGCGCGTTTGATCTCGGCATCCCAATAAGCGCCCTTGACCACGCGCAGCGGAATGCGGCGGCCGCCACGGCGGGCCATAGCGGCAAGCCAGTCAATCACCTGGGGCGCTCGCTTGAGATAGGTTTGTAGCGCCACGCCGAAGCCTTGCCAGCCATCGAGCGCCGGATCGCTGTAGACCGCCTCGATGACATCGAGGGACGGTTCCAGGCGGTCGGCCTCCTCGGCATCCACCGTGAAGCCGATGCCGTGATGCTTGGCGCGCCGCGCCAGGGTAAGAAGCCGGGGCGCAAGTTCATCGAGCACCCGGTCAGCCTGGGCGTATTCAAAACGCGGATGCAGGGCCGACAGCTTGACCGAAATACTCGGTTGGGCGAAGACGTCGCCACCATTTGAGGCGCCGCCGATGGCGTCGATGGCGGCGCCGTAAGCCGCCATGTAGCGCTTGGCGTCGGCCTCGGTCCGCGCCGCCTCGCCAAGCATGTCGAAGGAATGGCGAAAGCCTTCCGCCTCGGCCGGTCGTCCGCGCTCGATGGCCTCGTCGATGGTCCGGCCCATGACGAACTGGCGGCCGAGAATGCGCATGGCCTGGATCAACGCCTGGCGGATCACCGGCTCGCCGCTTTGCGCCACGAGACGGCCAAGGGCCGAGCCCACGGGACCGGTCAGGCCTGGGTCGAGGCGCACGATATGCCCGGTCAGCATCAGCCCCCACGTCGAGGCATTGACGAACAGCGAGCTGCTGTGCCCCAGGTGACCCTCCCAGTCGGCATCGCCGAGCTTGTCGCGGATCAGGCGGTCGGCAGTCTCGCCGTCGGGGATACGCAGCAAGGCCTCGGCCAGGCACATGAGCATCACCCCCTCCTGGGTCGAGAGCTCATATTCCTGAAGGAAGGCGTCGATGCCGCCGGCGCCCTGACGGCCGGCCCGCACACTGGCGACCAGGGCCTGGGCGCGCGCGGCAACCCGGCGGCGGGCCGGGCCATCGAGATCGACCTCGGCCAGCAAAGCCTCGACACAAGCGGTC
>JAYGEF010000089.1:0-1861 GCA_046582535.1 Alphaproteobacteria bacterium | reverse complement strand
GACGAAGAGGCCGACGCCTATTTCGCCAGTCGCCCCAAGGATTCCCAGATCGGCGCCTGGGCCTCGGCCCAATCCCGTCCCCTCGAGGGCCGCTTTGCCCTGGAAAAGGAAATTGCCCGTTACGCCGCCAAACATGCTCTTGGCACCGTCCCCCGGCCGCCCCACTGGTCTGGCTTCAGGGTGGTGCCCAAGCGTATTGAGTTTTGGGAGGAGGGGTTGTTCCGCCTCCATGATCGTCTGGTCTTCCATCGTAACGGTGAAGGGTGGACGACGGAAAGGCTGTTTCCCTAACGCCATGACATCGACCTCTCAGTCCAGCGTATCGCCCGACGAGGCCGGCCGCCTGATGAAAATGGCGACCACCGCGTCGGTGATCGTGGCGGTTATTTTGATCGCCATCAAGATGATCGCCTGGCTGCTCACCGACTCGATCAGCATTCTATCGTCGTTGATCGATTCGCTGATGGATGTGTTAGCGTCCGTGGTCAATCTGCTGGCGGTTCGCCAGGCGCTTCTACCGCCCGACAGGGAACACCGTTTCGGCCACGGCAAGGCTGAGCCCCTGGCCGGCCTGGCGCAATCGGCATTCATCGCCGGCTCCGCCGTGTTGCTTACGGTCGAAGCTGTAAGGCGGTTGTTCGTGCCCCAGCCGGTTGGTCACGTCGAGGTTGGTATCGGTGTCATGGTGATTTCCATCGTGCTGACCGTGGGCCTGGTCGCCCTACAGCGTCACGTGGTGCGGCGCACGGCCTCGACGGCGGTCGGCGCCGATGCCCTGCATTATGAGACCGATATCCTGATCAACGGCAGCGTGATCGTTTCTTTGTCCCTGTCCCATTGGTTCGGCTGGCATCTTGCCGACCCGATTTTCGCCATCGCCATCGCCGTCTATCTGGTGCGCGGCGCCTGGCTGATTTCCCGGCGCTCTCTCGACGTGCTGATGGATCGGGAGTTTCCCGATGACGAGCGGTCGCGGATCAAGGCGATTGCCCTGGGTCATGAGGAGGTTAAGGGAATGCACGATTTGCGCACCCGACAGGCCGGCATCCGACAGTTCATACAGCTTCATCTCGAGATGGATGGCACTATGAGTCTCGGCCGAGCTCACCATATCGCCGACGAGGTCGAAGCGTGGATTCAGCGTGCCTATCCTGGCGCCGAAGTGATCATTCACCAGGATCCTGAAGGCTTGGATGAGCACCATCCCGGCCTCGGTGAGTAGGCGGGGGCACCGCTATGCAGCGATACTGTTGACCCGGGTCAATGCTCGTTCTTTATGGTGGGCCTATCGTTATCAAAAAATATGAAACCCTGGAAAAAGGGATATGGCCGTGACGGCCGACGTGTACCGTCAGATGGTGGAAAGCGCTGCCATGGCCCTGGCTGCCGGGGTCACGGTAATCGCCGACGCGGTCCATGCCCGCCCCGAAGAACGCGCGGCCATCGAAGCTGTCGCCGTCGCGGCGGGCGTACCGTTTACCGGCCTATGGCTCGATGCGCCCGCCGCTGTTCTTTCGGCGCGCGTGCGATCGCGAAAAAACCACGCTTCCGAGGCCGACGCGACTGTATTGCAGGACCAGCTGGATTATGACCTGGGCGCCATGGATTGGCGGGTTGTCGATGTGACGGGCGAACTGTCAGGCGTTCTCTTCGATGTCGCCGGTGAGCCATTGGGGTTGCCCGCACGGGCGCGGGAAAGTACGGTTTGACGAGGGGGCGACGACCACCGCGATAAACCGATTGAATGAAACCACAAGATCGAGGTCGTTATGGATGTAAAAACAATTCTCGTACCGGTTACCGGGACCGACGCCGGGCTTCCCGGTATCGATGCCGCGTTTCAAATAGCGGCCTATATTGG
>JAYGEF010000074.1:0-1541 GCA_046582535.1 Alphaproteobacteria bacterium | reverse complement strand
AGCCAGGGCGCTCTGGTCCTGCTGCGCGCACTCGACCGCCCCGACGCCGACGACGTGCTCTCCTGGCTCTACGACCGGGGGCCCGACCGCCTGCGGCTCTTCGGCGTCAACAATTTCTTCCCCGACGGCACCCCACCCGAGGCGACCGGCGGCTACAATGGCATCCACAGCAACGGCCTCTTCGCCTTGGAATACCAGCTCTGCGCCTTGCGCCAACTCCACCCGAGTGCCTATCCCGAATCCCGCTTCCCCTCGCTGGTGGCCGACCCCCGCGCCGCCCGCGTCGCCCGCGCCCCCTGCGAAATCGCCACCATCGGCCGCAGCTGGTTGCAATTCGGCGACGGCTCCGCCCCGGGCTCCGCCGCGCAACTGGGCAAGGGGCGGGAAAAGCCGCGGCTCGAAAAGCCCGTCTTCCACGCGCCTTTGTCCGGCGACACCCTCGCCCGCGCCGCCGAATTCACCGGCGATGACCATGTCGCCGCACTCCGCGCCGCCCTTGCCGAGGAACGCCACCCGACCTTGGGCACGACCATCCACGACGGCGTCGGCCTGGCCATCCTCCGCACCGGCGAAACACCCGAGCGCGCGGCCTTGGGCATTGTCTACGGCGATACAACCGGCCACCGCCACCAGGATCTGCTCGACGTGCAGCTCTTCTACCGCGGCTACGCCTTCTTAAGCGATCTGGGCTATCCGCAGTCGTGGGCCAGCATCGACAAGTGGGAAGCGCACTGGGCGACGCACAATACCGCCTGGGGCACGGTGTCCGGCTTGGACACGGGCCGAATCTCCGGTCGCGGGCGGTTGCGACGCTATCTCAAAGCGCCCGGTCTGCAAGTCCTGGATATCGAAGCGGAGCGCTGGGCATGGGATGGAGCAGAACAACGCTGGTATCGGCCCGGCGTTTCCTTCCGCCGCCTGCTGGCGTTGGTCGAAACCGATGGCGAGGGCGTCGCGGTCATCGATATGACGCGGATCCAGGGTGGCAAAGAACACTGGCGAATCTGTCGGGGCTGCGGTGATTCGTTTGCCACGGATACAGCGGGCACTGCACAGAGCGGCACGGTGGCCGGCGAGCAGATCATGCGCGGCGACCTCGACGACCTGCCCCATCCCGACTACGCCGCCCTCGCCTATATGGACGCGGTCGAAGCGCTCGACGCCCCTCCTTCCTGGCACGGCACCTGGCCACTCGACACCGGCGCGCAACTGGACCTGCACCAACTGGCCTTCAGCGGCGGCGAAATACTCACTGCCCGCGCCACCGCCATTATGGGACAACCGCAAGAATCCAACTATGCCTTCCGCCCCGTCATCTGGAGCAGCACAGGCGCGAATACGACCTGTATCGACCTGGTATTCGAACCCCGAATCGGCGAATCCGCACTGGCATCGGCGCAGGGCATCGCGGGATCGGGTGCAGCGGCTGGAGCGGAATTGACCACCGCCACCGGACGCCGCATCGCCCTCTATTGGTCCCCCGCCGGCGACGAAGTAGAGTTCGCCGACGGCACCCGCCTCGCGGACGCGCTCGCCGTCGA
>JAYGEF010000072.1:0-18631 GCA_046582535.1 Alphaproteobacteria bacterium | reverse complement strand
GCCACTTCGCCAGAGTTCGTTAGCCACGGCCTTTCCCCATCGCAACGGCGGCTACAGCATTCTTATTATCGCCCAATGGCGTGACCCCGCACGCAATGACGATAACATCGCCTGGGCCAGGGAAACCTATGATCGATTGACGCCCCACAGCCGGGAAGGCGCCTACACAAACTACATGGATGATGACGAAGACGGCGTCCGGATCAAACAGGCGTTCGGCGAAAACTTCCCGCGCCCGCAGAAGCTCAAGGACCGCTACGACCCGGCCAACGTCTTCCACCGCAACCAGAACATTCCGCCGTCCGACTGAATCGAGCGAGACTGCCATAAATACGGCTGAGACCGTCCCCTATCTGTCGGAATAAACCGTCGCGGGGTTGAGCATTAACACGGTTGATGCCGTGGGAGCGCTCATCCACGGCAGCGTCCAGGAGGCGCCCCTATCCAGCTCGTTGGTCATGCCGTACCATGAGGTGCGGTCGTCGTCGCCGCGCCGCATAATCCTGATCCAACTTTAGGAATCACTATGAAACTGGGAATCAGCCTCCCCGGGGCCGACCTTGGCCCCGACCCCGTTGTGCTGCGCGATTTCACCCAGCTCTCGGAAGAGCTCGGCTACGACCATTTGGCGGTCTACGAGAGCGCCCTGAACATCAATCCGGCGAGCCTGCCCGACTGGGACGGCGTCGAGACACCCGGCAGTTCCTACCATGACCCCTTTGTCCTGCTCGGTTATCTGGCGGGCCAGACCACATCCATCGAGTTCTCTGTGCAGGTGCTTGTGCTGGCCCAACGCCTGACCGCCCTGGTCGCCAAGAAGGCGGCCTCGTTGGATGTTCTAAGCGGCGGACGGCTTCGCCTTGGCGTCGGCATCGGCTGGGACGAGAAACTGTACACCGCCCTCGATGCGGATTTCTCCAGCCGCGGCGCGCGCTCGGCGGAACAGGTCGACGTCATGAAGGCGTTGTGGCGCGACGAGTACGTGGATTTCGACGGCAAGTGGCACCGCATTCCCAATGCCGGGATCAACCCCCGGCCCGCCGGCAACGCCCTGGAGGTTTGGTTCGGCGGCAAGCACGACAAGGTGCTGCAACGTATTGCCCGGATCGGCGACGGCTGGATGCCGCTGCACCTTGCCGCCGCCGATGACGCCCCGCGTGAGATCGCCCGAGGCGAAATCGAAACCCTCATGGGCTATGCCGAAGCCAATGGGCGCAGCCGTGACGACATTGGTATCGACGGTTGGGTTTCCATGGGCACCGTGACAGCCGACGACTGGCGCCGGGAAATCCTCGGCTGGCGCGAGCTGGGCGCCACTCACATCACCCTCAACACCGCCTTCGATTTCGCTCACCACAGCCGTATTGTCGGGCGAAGCTTTGACGATCACGCCGCCGCGATACGCGAATACATGGCCGTGGTGAAGGATCTGTTCGACGCCACCAGTTGAGCGATAGAAGGTCGAAAATAATGTCCGTAACCCACTTGGAAATCCTCGACCGTAGCCCTTACGAGAACGGGCGATCCTTCGGAGAGGTCGGGCCTTACGAGCGTATCGACGCCATCGCCCATTATGCGGTCGATCCCGCGCACGCGGCCAACCAGGGCATCGTCGATCTGGCTCTCGCGGAACGGGACCATGAGGGCCGGGTCCGGTTCAGCGGTGATATGACCTTGCTGATGCCCCGGCATGCCGAACGGGGCAACCGGGCGCTGATTATGCATGTGCCCAACCGCGGCGGGCGGCAGCTGTCGCGGTTGAACCTCGACCCGCGGGAAAGCCCGGTTAGCGCCGCCGTGGAGCCAGGTGACGGCTTCCTCTTTGAGCACGGCTGGACCGTTGGCTGGGCCGCCTGGCAATGGGATGTGCCACGTTCCCCGGAACGGGTGCGGATCGGCCTGGCAGCCCCCGAAGTACCCCTGGCGGCGCGGCAGCCCGACGGCCGCATGCAGCTCAGACTTCAGATCTTCCGCTGGGCATCCAGTCTGCCGCTGACCGACCAACACGTCGGCCCCCACGGCGATCACCACCTGATCCGAAGCGCCGACGTGAACGACGCCGAGGCCACGCTTTTGGTGCGCCGCGGGCCCTATGGCGAAGCGCGCACCATTGCGCGCGACCGCTGGCGCTTCGCCCGGGCGGTGGACGGCCAGGCGGTCGAGGACGACGGGCATATCTGGCTGGACGGCGGGTTCGAAGCCGGCCTGACCTACGATGTGTTGTACACGCCGCTGAACTGTCCCGTGGTCGGCGCCGGACTGCTGGCGACCCGCGACCTGGCGTCGTACCTGCGCTACGAGGAAAGCGCGCCCACGGCCGGCGCGATCAACCATGCCATCGCCGAGGGCCAGTCCCAGTGCGGCCGCTTCCTGCGCACGTTTCTCCATCTCGGCCTCAACAATGACGAGGCGGAGCGGCCCGTCTTCGATGGCGTGCTCGCCCATATCGCCGGCGGCCGGCGCGGCGAGTTCAACAATCGCCATGGTCAGCCCTCGGTACAGCCGACACCGCTGTTCGGCCATCTGTTCCCCTTCGCCGACGAGCCGCAAACCGATCCCCTGACCGGCCGGACCGGCGGCCTGCTGGACCGCCAGCGGCAAAACGGCGGGCTGCCCAAAATTTTCTACACCGACACGTCGTCGGAATACTGGCGCGGCGATGCCTCGCTCGCCCATACGGACCTTGCATCGGGCGGTGACTGTGCGCTGCCCGGCGAGGTCCGGCGCTACCTGTTCTCATCGACCCAGCACAGCGCCGGCGAGGCGCCGCTTACGAACCAGACGGTATTCGGCGGCCTGGGAACGGCCGCCATGAACATCGTCGATTACCGCCCGCTCTATCGCGCCGCCCTGGCCAACCTGCTGGCCTGGGTCGCCGACGGCGTCGAACCACCGGCCAGCGCTTATCCCCAAGCGACAACCGGTACGCGCGGGTCGCGGCGTGAGGTCATGGCGACCCTAGCGGCAATTCCCGGCCTCGCCCTGCCCGACGCCGACGTACTGACGACCATGTATCCGCTCGACCTTGGGGACCACGCCGAGCGCGGCATCGCCACGCCGCCGGCCAAGATCGGCCCGACGGCCTATCCCGACTGGGTCTCATCGGTCGATGCAAATGGCAACGAGGCCGCCGGCATTGCCATGCCCGATATCACCGTGCCGGTGGCCACCCACACCGGCTTCAACCCGCGCCATCCGGACACCGGCGGGCCCGGCGAAATGCTCGAATACATCGGCTCGACGGTGCCCTTCTCCCTGACCAGCGAAGACCGCGCCGCGCGCAACGACCCGCGACCGTCCCTCGACGAACGCTACACCAGCCGCGACGACTATCTCGCGCAAGTCCGGCAGGCGGCGCAGACTCTCGCCGACCAGCGCTATCTGCTGGCCCAGGACATCGATATCTGTCTCGAAATCGCGGCCGAGCGCTATGACGCCTGCGTCGCGGGACCATCCACTAATCGGTCATAACAGGCCCCGCGCCCCACCCCCTAGACCGCGTCGTCGTCGAACCAGCTTTCGCCGGCTTCGCCGTGTTCGGCGATGGAGTCCTTGTAGCGTTGCTGGGTTTCCGGCGCCGCATCGGTCTGGTGGTTGGCCTTCCACTCGGCGTAGGTCATGCCGTAGACCAGGGTGCGAGCGTCGTCGTAGCTCATCTCGTCGCCGTGTTCGGCGGCCGCCGCGCGGTACCATTTGGACAGGCAGTTGCGGCAGAACCCGGCGTTGTTCATGACATCGATATTCTGCACGTCGGTGCGCTGGCGGAAGTGATGGACCATGCGGCGGAACACGGCAGCCTCGACTTCAATGCGGGTCTGATCGTCCATTTGTAATCTCCCTCTGGATTGGTTCATGCGGTACGGCGCAAGTATCGATCCCGGTTTTCAGTGAGCATCGACAATTCATGGAATTGAATTCGTGGTCAAGACCGAACCCGGCGCCCAACGGGCGTCACACCAATGGGACCAACAGATAAGGCGCGGCCCCGTCGCTCTGGGACACGGAAACCTGGCGACCGATCTCAAGGAGAACCCGGGACGCACCCATGAGCTGGACCTCGGCGGCGCCATGGAGCTGGACCATGGCGATAAAGAACGGAACCTCGCCAGTGGGGCTATCGACCGGGGATCGGTCGACCCGGGTGACTGCTGTCACGGAACCGCTTCCAGGGAGTGAAACAGGGTCGCAACCTTCGGCGCCACAGCCGGCGCAGGCATAGCGGCCGCCCAGCCGGTGGGTGCCGCAAGTCCGGCAGCGATCGACAAGAAGGCTGTCGTCCGACATGGCCTAAACCTCCAGGACAATCGAGACATGGGACGAGAACACGCCGCCATCGGCGTGGAGGAACGCGGCAGGCCGGCGGGCGGCCGCTGTCCCATCGTCGTCACGAACCACACGGACGATCTCGACCAAATGGGCAAGCCCGCCGGCGACGCCGCTATGGCCGTAGGACAACAGGCCGCCATGGGTGTTGAGCGGCAGATCGCCGTCGCCATCGAACCGGCCGTCTTTGGCGTCGCTGGTCGCGCGTCCGGCCGGGCTGACGCCGCACGCCTCGAGCAGCATGGCCAGGGTCACGGTAAAACTGTCGTAGATCGCGACGCGGCCCATATCCGCCATGCTACGACCGGCGACGGCCAGGGCGGTGCCCGAGGCCCGTACGGCGCCCTCGGCAATGTCCGCCGGGGCGGCGCTCATATGCTGGTGAGTATGTGACTGACCGGTCCCGGTGATCCGCAGCGCCGGGCCGCTAGCAGGACGTGTGGCGGAGACCACAACCGCCGCGCCGCCATCGGAGACCGGACAGCAGTCGAGCAGTTTCAGGGGCGTGGCAATGGGCTTGCTCGCCATGACGTCGGCGACCGTGATTGGCGTTGAGAAATGCGCGCCGGGGGTCGCCGCCGCATGGCGGCGCATGAGCACCGCGAGCTCGGCCAGGTCGGGTTCGGACAAGCCGGTCCGGTGGAGGTAGGCCGAGGCGACGAGACCGTAATAAGCCGGAACGGAAGCACCGTTGGGCACCTCCTGCAGGGGATCGCCGACTTCGGACAGCACCCGGGTGGTCGCCGCGCCGAACTGCCCGCTGAGGCGATTCTCGCCGGCAACCACGAGGATGGTCTCAGCGGCGCCAGGGGCAATAAGGTGCCGCGCCAAGGCGACCATGGCCAACCCGGAGGCGCCGCCGACCGAAATGCCGTAGGCACAGCCGGGCTGCAGGGCGAAGGCCTCGGCGAAGCGCGTGGCGGGCATGAGGTGCGGCGCCGTGGTCGCGTAGCCGACGAGCAGGCCGTCGATCTGCCGGCGCTCGAAACCGCTGTCGGCCAGAGCCGCGCTGGCGGCCCGGACCTGGAGGTCGAGGGCGGAGGCCGGTCCAAGCTTGCCGAATTCGGTCAGCCCGACGCCGCAAATATACGCGTCCCTCATGGCCAATCCTTTTCGCTGTCGGACTTACCTGGTGTGAACGTGCCGGCAATCGCCGCTTCGCCGTCCTCCCGTTCGACGGTCAGGCGCAGTCCGCCAGTAGCGTCAGGCTCGAGGACGACCCGAACGGCGGTGCCCACGAAAATCGGCTTGAGAAATCGGACCTCGGTGCGGCCCGCGAGGAAGGCGGTTTCGCCGACCAATCGGCGAAGCTCGGAAAGCGCCCGCGCCAGAGAAAGCGTTCCGTGGGCGATAGGCCGGCCCATGGGCGTGGTGGCCGCGAAGTCCGGGTCGTGATGGATCGGGTTCATATCGCCGGTCAGGGCCGCGTAGGCCTCGGTGCGCGACTGGTCAATCGGGATCCAGTCAGTGACATGGCTCTGGGTCATCATTTCGCCCACAGGAAACTCATTTCGCCATCGACAACCATGTCGCCATCCCATGTCAGGGTCAGGCCGAAGGTGAACCAGGGCCGCCCCTTCCTGCGCTCCTTGGCGATGCATCGGGCGCGGGCCATGAACCGGTCCCCCGGCGCCAGAAGACGTCCCAAGGTCAGGGTCTGTCCGGCATGAATGTTTCCCGGCGGGCGTGGCGAAATGATCGAGATATAGGCGCGCATCATCATGCCGATGGTCATCTCGACCCGGCCATCGCCGTCGCCTATGTCCGGAAAGGCTCTGCTTAGATGGTCGCGCGCATCTTCAGTCACGACCATCTCGCGCCTGCCGATCTCCTGGCCGATCTGGAAGTCGTCGAAGGTGAGAACGTTGCTCATGGTACCGCCTGTCACTCCACGTCGGTGTCGATCATCGCAATCGTCTGCCGGCTGGCCCGCACTCTAGTCGAGTCCGCGCACGGTCTCATCAATGAGAAAATCGACCACCGCCTCGAGCGCCTCGTGGTCGTCGGCGCCGCCGGTCTTGGCCGCCTCGAACGCGCGGCGCTGGCGATCGGCGCTGGTACCACAGGCGGCGATATGGCGGGTGTGCTCAACCTCGGCCACGCAGCCCAGGCGCTCGGCGTCCTCGCGCACCAGGTCAATCAGTTCGTCGAGCAATTCGCCATAGGGCACCAACTCACCTTTGCCGAAATCAACCAGGGCGTCGCTGACGCCATAGCGCTGGGCACGCCAGCGGTTTTCGTGAACCAGAATGCGTGGATAGAGCCGCCAGCGCTGGTTATTGGCGCGCAGGCGGTAGAGCATACTGATGATGCACTGGGTCAAAGCGGCCACCGCCATGACATCGTCGAGCCGGGTGCAGACATCGCCGATGCGCATTTCCAGGGTCGGGTAGCGGGCGCTGGGGCGCAGATCCCACCACAGCTTGGTGGCGTCCTCCATGAGCCCGCCCTGGACCAGTTGGGCGACCACGCGTTGGTATTCGCCGAAGCTCTCATAGCGGTCGGGCAGGCCGGTGCGCGGCAGGGCGTCGAATACGGTCAGCCGATAGGAACTTAAACCGGTGTCCTCGCCGGCCCAGTACGGCGACGACGTGGTCAGGGCCAGCAGATGCGGCAGGAAGTAGCTCATCTGGTTCATCAGATCGATGCGCAGGTCGTCGTCGCCGACCTCTATATGAACATGCATACCGCAGATCAGCAGCCGCCGGGCGACCGCCTGGAGATCGCGGGCCAGGGCTTCGTAGCGCTCTTTCTGGACGTGCTGCTGGTCCTGCCAGCGGGCGAAGGGGTGGGTCGAGGCGGCGATCGGCGCCAGACCGTGGGCCCCGGACACCCGGGCCACGGTGGCCCGCGGGTGGGCGAGATCGGCGCCGGCCTCGGCCACGGTTGTCGCCGGACGGGTGCCGACCTCGATCTGGGCACGGAGAAACTCCGCGCTGACCCGGCCTTCGAGCAGCGCCTCGCATTCGGCCATCATGGAGTCCGGCGGCGCCGCTGCCAGGTCGCGGCTGGCGCGGTCGACCAGCAGGTACTCTTCCTCGATGCCGACGGTCAATTTGGGTTCCGGAATCGCCACGTCAGCCCGCCAGAGGTTTGAATGCGGCGGGGTCGGCCAATACCGCACCCAGCGCCGCCGCCAACCGGTTGGCCCAGGCCTCGGCGCCGTGGTGGGTGTCGATGAGGTCCTGGCGAACCTCAATCGCAACATGGGGCCGGCCGGGCGCCTCGCCATGGGTCGGGATGGTATAGGGCCGCGGCACCAGGCCGGAATAGGGCTCATTATCGCCGACCCGAATAGTGGGATTCTTCCGAAGCGCCGCCAGCAGCGGCGCCGACAGGCGGTCGTCGCCATGCCACAGCACGCCCACATGCCACGGCCGTTCGAAGCCATCCATCACCGGGGTAAAGCTGTGAATCGACAAAATCGCTGGATCATCGGCCTCGGCAATGATGGCTTCGACCGCCTGATGATAGGGGGTGAAGCAGGCATCGAGGCGAGCCCGGGCGGCATCGCCATCGAGATCCTGGTTGCCCGGCACGGCGACGCCGTCGCTGACCGCCGGAATCGAGCCCGCGACACCGGGCGGGCGGTTGCAGTCGATAACCAGCCGCGAATAGCCGGCCAGCAGGGCCGGCGCATCGAGCAATCCGGCCAGCCGGCGGGCCACGTCGGCGGCGCCGATGTCCCAGCCGATGTGGCGGCGCAGCACCGATTCGTCGAGGCCAAGCCCAGCGAGCGCCGCCGGCACCATCCAGCTCGCATGGTCGCACAACAGGATGGCGCGGGCCCGGCCCGAGGCATTGATCACCTCGAAGGGCGGCGGATCATCGGCGCCAAGCAGGGCCGGCCGGTCATTTTCCATAGCTGCGGCGACATCGTTCATGGCCGCGACTATAAGGCGGCTTGGCCGGGCCACCAAGGGACGTTAGGCTCGCGCGACAGCGGATTGGGGAGACTCGTTGAATGGATAGCGGCACGAAACGCGACCTGCTCGGCGCCATGTTTCAGGCCGCCGTCGATGCCGCCCAGCCGGCCTGCTGCGTGCCCGGCGCCCTGCCCGACCCGCCGTTGGGCCGAACCGTGGTCATCGGCGCCGGCAAGGCCGCCGCCGCCATGGCCGCCGCCGTCGAGGACAACTGGCTCGGTAAAATCGGCGGCCTGGTGGTCACCCGCTACGGCCATGGTGTCCCAACCCGCAAGATCGCCAGCCAAATAGAAGTCGTCGAGGCCGCTCATCCGGTGCCCGATGAGGCCGGCCGCGACGCCGCCCGGCGCATCCTCGCCATGGTCGAGCCCCTGGGCGCCGACGATCTCGCCCTGTGTCTGATCTCGGGCGGCGGCTCGGCCCTGCTCGCCCTGCCTGCCGGCGACATCAGTCTGGAAGACAAGCAGGCGGTCAACCGCGCCCTGCTGCGCGCCGGGGCGACGATCTCGGAAATGAACTGCCTGCGCAAACACCTGTCGGCCATCAAGGGAGGCCGCCTCGCCGCCGCCGCCGCACCGGCCCGCCTGGTGGCGCTGCTGATCTCCGACGTGCCGGGAGACGATCCCTCGGTGATCGCCTCGGGCCCGACGGTTGCCGACCCGACGACCCTGGCCGACGCCCGCGCGGTGCTTGAAAAATACGCGATCGACGCCCCGGCTACCGTGGCGGCGCAACTGGCCAACGACGATAGCGAGACCCCCAAGCCCGGCGACCCACGCCTGGCCTGCGCCGAGACCCGATTGGTCGCCACGCCGCTGGCCTCGCTTGAAGCCGCCGCCCGAATTGCCCGGGATGCCGGCGTCACACCGGACATCATCGGCGACGCTCTGGAAGGCGAGGCCCGCGACCTGGCCGCCAACCACGCTGATCTTGCCCGCCAAGCGGCCGACGCCTCGCCGCGTGTCATCCTGTCCGGCGGCGAGACCACCGTGACCATGACCGGCAGCGGCCGTGGCGGCCGCAACAGCGAGTACTTGCTGGCTCTGGCTATCGCTCTCGACGGTCTTCGCGGGGTCCACGCCATCGCCTGCGATACGGATGGCATCGACGGCAGTGAGGACAATGCCGGCGCCATCATCACCCCCGACACCCTGGCCCGCGCCAACGCCGCCGGGCTCGATGCTCAGGCCTATCTCGACAACAACGACGCCTACGGCTTCTTCGAGACCCTCGGCGACCTGGTCATCAGCGGCCCGACCCTGACTAACGTCAACGATTTCCGGGCGATTCTGATTACCAAAAAATTATGGGGGCAGTGTATTTAATTAATTAAATACACTGCCCCCATAATTACGCTTCCACAGGCGCCGACGGCCAGATACGGCTGTAGGTGTGGAGCATGGATTCGCCGCAATGAAGCGTATCGAACACCGGCGGATTTTCATCGTCCACACAGGTTGGAATGGGCTTGATGACAGCGTCGTAGTCCGGGTTGGCGAAGAACGGAATGGAGTAGCGGTCGGCACCGTAGGTGTTGATCACCCGGTGCGGCGTCGACTGGAACCGGTTATTGGTCCATAGCTTCATGGTATCGCCGATGTTGACCACATAGGTGTCCTCGATGGGCGGCACCAACACCCATTCACCCTGTTTGTTGCGGACTTCGAGACCGCCGACGTCGTCCTGCATGAGCAGGGTCAGGGCGCCGGCGTCGCTGTGCGGACGGACCCCGACCGGCACATTCTCGCCAGGCGCCTGGGCCGGGTAGTGAATCAGCCTGACCTGCATCAGTGACTTAACGTAATACGGTCCGAACAACCTAGGGTCGAGATCGAGTCCGACCGCGAACACCTCAAGCACCCGCTTGGCGAACGCGCTCATGGCGTCAAAATACTCAAGCATTGTGTCGCGCATGAGCGGCAATCCGGCAGGCCACTGGTTGGGACCGTGCAACGGCTTTCCGGCCTGTACATCCGGATCGTCCAACGCCAGTTCCCGGTGAATTTGAAATGATTCGGACGCGTCCGGCTCCAGCTCCTTGGCCTCGCTGTCCGCCGTGGCATCATCGTCGAGGTGCTGCTGGAAACCCTCGACGCCCGCGCCGCGCCGATTTTCCGGCTTAGGCAGGACATTGAGGGGAATGTAGCCCCGGTAGTTGAGCGACCGTTCCATGGACACCTGCATCTTGCGCTCGTCCGGCAGGGCGAAGAAGTTGGCGGCTTCCTCGAACACCCGCCGCCTCAGATCGTCCGGGATCGGATGATTAGCGATATAGAAGAAACCAATGTCCTCGCAGGCCGAGACGACCGTCGCCGCGACCCGCTTCAAATCATCCGGGCCGCCATAGAGGGCCGGTGCAAAATCGATGATCGCCACGTCCTGGGCAGCCTCAACGGTCTTGGCCATGGTCTCGCTCTCCTTCGCGTGAGTACGGATGCGTACAATACCACCTCTTCTCACGTGTCGGAAATAGTCCTCAGGAACCAACGTCGAGTTCTCAGACTTCCCTCTGGCGCGGAACGCCAGTCCGCATTACGCTGGTGAAAACAAAGGGAAATCATGCGCCGTCACCGCAACGCAAAGATCGTCGCGACACTCGGGCCGGTGAGTTCGGACGGCGCCATGATTCGCCGCCTGTTCGAGGCCGGCGCCGACGTCTTCCGACTTAACGCCAGCCACGGCGACCATGACGGCCATCGGGCGCGGTACGACATTATCCGCGCCCTGGAGAAAGAGACCGGCCGCCCGGTCGGCATCATGCTCGATCTCCAGGGCCCCAAGATCCGGGTTGGCGACTTCGCCGACGGCGCGGTGGAACTGGAGGCCGGCCAAGCCTTTCGCCTCGATCTCGACCAGACACCCGGCAACAACACCCGAGTCGGCCTGCCCCACCCGGAAGTCTTCGCCGCCATCGAGCCGGACACCGACCTGCTGCTCGACGACGGCCGCATCCGCCTGCGCATCACCAAGGCGGGCAGGGATTTCGCCGAGACCGAGGTGATCGCCGGCGGGACTTTGTCGGACCATAAAGGCGTCAACCTGCCCCAGGTGGCCCTGCCCATCGCCGCCCTGACCGACAAGGACCGGCGCGACCTGCAGTTCGGCCTCGACCTCGGCGTTGATTGGATTGCGCTATCCTTTGTCCAGCGCCCCGAGGACATCGCCGAGGCGCGCAAGCTGGTGGCCGGGCGCGCCGCGGTCATGGCCAAGCTGGAGAAGCCGTCCGCCATCGACCACCTGGATGAGATTATCGATTTTTCCGACGGCATTATGGTGGCGCGCGGTGACCTGGGCGTCGAACTGGCGCCGGAAAAAGTGCCCGGTCTGCAAAAGGAGATCGTCGCCCGCTCACGGAGCGCCGGCAAGCCGGTGGTGGTGGCGACCCAGATGCTTGAATCCATGGTCGAGGCGGCCATGCCGACCCGGGCCGAAGCCTCCGATGTGGCCACCGCGGTCTACGACGGCGCCGATGCTCTGATGCTGTCCGCCGAATCCGCCGCCGGGGCCTATCCGGTCGAGGCGGTCGAAATGATGGCCCGCATCATCCGCGAGACCGAGCGCGACCCGCGCTACCGCCAGTTCCTCGCCGCCGAGGACGCCGACCCGGAGGCCACCGCCGCCGACGCCATTACCGCCGCCGCCAACCAGGTCGCCGAGACGATTAATGCCGCCGTGATCTGCGCCTATTCCATGTCCGGCTCGACCACGCTCCGCGCCGCGCGGGAACGGCCGCCGGTGCCGATCCTCGGTCTCACCCCGATCATCGCCACGGCCCGGCGCCTGGCCATCGCCTGGGGCGTGCACAACGTCCAGACCGCCGACGCCACCGACTTTGTCGACATGGTCGACAGCGCCGGCAACGTCGCCCTGGCCGAAGGTTTCGCCGAGACCGGCGACCGCATCGTCATCACCGCCGGCGTCCCCTTCGGCACCCCGGGCTCGACCAACACGCTGCGCATCGCCTGGGTCGGAGAGCGGTCGGGGTAGAGCCTGGCGGCAGTGCCCACGGGCCTTTCCAAACCGATCTAGCAACAGGGAGAGTACGATGAGTGAGTTAGTCCATGTGGACAGGCGTGGCCAGGTCCTCGAAATTACCCTCGACCGGCCGCCGGTCAATGCCATCACCAACGAAATCAGCCTCGCCTTGCATGCGGCGCTTCAGACCCTGCAGGACGACGACGACCTGCGGGTCGGAATCATCACCGGTACGGGCGATCGCATATTTTCCGCCGGTTGGGATCTCAAGGAAGTGGCCAAGGCCAGAGATGCCTCCGAGGTCGCCGCCGACTCCCTCGAAACCCCCGGCGGGTTCGCTGGTATCTGCGAATACTGGGCATTGAAGAAACCTCTGATCGCGGCGCTCAACGGCCACGCGGTCGGCGGCGGTCTGGAAATCGCCATCGCCTGCGACGTCATTATCGCGGCCGACCATGCCGAGTTCTTTCTCCCGGAAATGCAGCGCGGCTTCCTGCCCGACGCCGGCGCCGTGAAGCATCTCGGCCGGCTGATCCCGGTCAAGGTCGCGGTCGAGATGATGCTGACCGGACGCCATATGTCGGCCCAGGAGGCCCAGGGCTGGGGACTGGTGCATGATGTGGCGCCGGCGGCCGACCTGATGGGCCGCGCCCGGCAAATGGCCGAGCAGATTGCCAGCGGCGCGCCGCTCACCCTGCAGGCTCTGAAGGAGGTCCTCTATCCCATGCTGTCCGTGCCTCTGCCCGAGGCGTTCGCCATGAGCCGTCGCGCCATCTCGACCAAAACACCGGGTACCGGGCCCTTCCCAATCTACGAACGCATGCTGGCGTCGGACGATTTTCTGGAAGGCGCCCGCGCCTTCGCCGACAAGCGGGAGCCGGAATTCAAGGGTAGCTGACGTGGAGTTTTTCGTACGACTTTCCGGCCCAACCGAAACACCAAGTCGTTAGACTCCCCCGACGGGGTTGCCTAAAGCGTATTCCGAGCGTCAGCCGTAGCTCTTCAGATAAGCGCCGACCTCATTAAGCGAGGCGAGGCCTTCGGGCACGTAGTGACACCAGTACTCGGTGCAGTGGATCAGGCCCGGCAGGGTCCTGAAGCGAGCATCAACGCCGGCCTGCCTGGCCGCCTCGACAACCCGTTTGCCGTCGTCGTGGAGAACCTCGCGTTCGCCGGCGTGGACCAGGAACGGCGGCAGGCCGGTGGCGCGGGACAGGGCATCAATCTGATGGCGATGGCCTCGTCGAGGGTGCTCGTGCCGCCGTTTGCCAGATCGCGGATGCTATGGCTATCGCCCAGGGCGACGATACGGCCGCCCTTGATAGCCAGAGCCTCGACGCTCGGATGGGCAGCGTCCTTGGTGCGGATATTGGCATTGGTAACGATGGTATAGACGGCGGACATTGAACGTTCTCCGGTGTTAGCTTGGGCTGGCGACGGACAGCGCTACCGTGTTATCAAACCTTGATCCCAACGGGAACGAAAATGACCATGACACCTGATTCCACGAAGCCGATTGCCGAAGTTTGGTATTCCGTCGAAGCCTGTGATGACCACATCATTCGCTTCAGAGAGTCCCACATCGATTCCTACGCGGTGGGCGATATGTGGCTGGTCCAGGGCGCGGCGCGCGACCTGGTCGTGGATACCGGCTGCGGGATCGTCGCGCCGTCGCCGCTGATCAATGCCATCGCCGGCAAGCCGGTGACAGCGGTGACGCTCAACGCCTCCTACGATCATGCCGGCGGCTGGCATAGCTTTTCGGATCGGTGCTGCCATCCTCTCGACGCCCCCGATCTGGAATCGCCCGAGGCCGAGCAGTCCACGGTCAACGACTATCTCAATGACGAAACCTTACGGGCATTGCCGTGGGACGGCTACCGCGTCACGGACTATGAAATGACAGCCGCGACGCCGACCCGGCTAGTGAACGATGGCGACAGCTTTGATCTGGGAGACCGCACGCTGGAGGTGCTCCATATACCGGGGCGGTCGCCGGGCGGCCTGGCGATCTGGGAAGCGACAACGGGCAGCCTGTTTACCAGTGATATGCTATATGACGGCGACCACGGATTGGCCTGGCCGCCGGGCGACCCGGCAACCTATTGCGCCAGCCTCCGGCGCATGCGGCAGTTGCCGGTTAAACGAGTCTATGCCGGCCACTACGGCACCATGGATCGCCAACGGATGGTCGAGGTGATCGACGAACAATGCGCGGACTTGGAGTCAAAATGAACGACGCGACGACGGGCAGCGAGAAATATCTCAAGACCCTCCTCGACTACTATGAGGCGGAGGTTAAGGGAGAAGCCTATTTTCAAGGTTTGGCCGATCACATCGGCGACTCGGCCGAGCATGAAAAGCTTGCCCTGTTGGCGGCCGTCGAGCACCACGCCGCCGCCATGACACGACCGCTTGTGGACAGCCACGGCTTAACGCCGAGGAACGAGACCGAACTCCTGGCCATGGGCAAGGCTGGTGTTGCCCGCCACCGCGATTTTGACTGGATGGCGTTCGTCGACTATATGCTCGTCCGGTTTCCCGCCTATATCGATGAATTCGAGACCCTTGAGCGCATGGCGCCCGACGCCGATCTACCTATTCTCAAGTTTTTGACGCTCCATGAGGTCGTGACCATCGATTTCGCCAAAATGGAAAAGGCCGGCGACCCGAACAGCATGGCACCCCTCCACGAATACCTGGCGTCCCGCCCAGCCACCTGACGCTAGTCAGCGGCGACTTCCGGGAGTTCGGTACGGAACAGGCGGTCGGCCGGATCGGTGTCGAGTTCCCGGGCATAGCGGTGGCCGGCGAAGGTGGCGTGGAAGATCGCGCCGGGCGCCAGGCAATCGCCGATCCGCGTCACCGAGGTAATGCCGGCCTTGGCGTTGGCATCCTCGTCGGCCATGAGTTCGTGATAGAGCGCGTCGTCGGGTAGCCGGGCGGTGACCATGACCACGGCACTGGCGGCGAGTTTCTGCTCGCGGCCGGTATAGACATGCTCCAGGGTCACCTGATCGGCGCCGATTTCGATCAGGTTGTGGTGGGTCACCATGGTGACGTCGAGTTCGTCCAGCCGCCAGGCAATGCGCCGATGTTCAAGGGTGTAGCGGGTGTAGGAGGCGATCTCCGACTCAGGCGCCACGATGGTTGTCTTGCAACCGGCGCGGGCCAGCACTTCGGCCATCATGCTGCCCATATAGAAACTGTCATCGTCGAAAACGACCACTGACCGGCCGGCCGGCCCTTCAGGCAGCCGGCCCGCCATGATGTCGTCGGGCGTAAAGATGTTGCCACCGTCGCTGCCCGGCACCGGGTCGTTGTTGAACCGCCCAACGCCATCGCCGCGCCAGTGGGCGCCGGTGGCCAGTACCACGTGATTAGCGCCGGTCTCGCGTACATCGGCGGCGGTCATCTGGCTATCGCGGTAGACCTCCACATTGGTCAGGCGGCTCAGTTCACCGACCCGCCAGTCGCGCACCCGTCCCCATTCGGCGAGACCCGGCAACTTGGCCTCGCGGGTGACCCGGCCTCCCAATTCGGTCGTTCCTTCGGCCAGGGTCACCGCATAGCCCCGGCGGCCGAGCCATGTTGCCGCCTCGAGCCCGGCCGGGCCGGCGCCGATGACCAGGACTGAATCGTCGGAGCCCTTCGGGTCGATTTTTTCCGGATGCCAGCCACGCCGCCACTCCTCGCCCTGGGTCGGATTCTGGGTGCAGCGGATCGGGATGGCGTGAAAATGGCTGGAGACACAGATATTGCAGCCGATGCATTCACGGATTTCCTCGGCCCGGCCTTCCTCAATCTTCTTGGGAAGAAATGGATCGGCAATCGACGGCCGCGCCGCGCCGATCATGTCGAGTACGCCGCGATTGATTAGCGAGACCATGGTGTCCGGTGAGGTAAAGCGCCCGACCCCAACCACCGGCTTGGTGGTCACCGACTTGACGAAATCCATGTAAGGCTCGTGGGCGTTTTCCGGGGCAAAGCGCGAGGTCGGCGAGTCGCCCTCCCAGGTGCCGATCAGAATGTCCCAGAGGTCCGGCAACTCACCAAGATATTCGAGGATTTCCTTACCGTCCTCGTGGGCCTCGAGACCCTTGGGGCCGATCAGCTCTTCGATAATGATACGCACCGTAACCGCCACTTCGCCCTTCGACGCCTCGCGGGTAATATCGATCATCTCGCTCAGCAGCCGGGCCCGATTCTCCAGACTGCCGCCGTATTCATCGCTGCGCCGGTTGCGCGGCGACAGCATATGAAAGGCGATGCCCGAGAACTGGGCGCTGATGTTGATGATATCGACCCCGGCCTTAAGCGAGCGGACGACCGCGTCGCGCCACCAGCCGTGGAAGTCGCGAATGTCCGATTTCTCCATGGCCCGGGCCTGGATCGGCTCCAGTTCCACAACCGGCCGCGACTGAGGACCAAGGGGCACTTCCCGGCCCAGCCGGTTGGCATAAAAACCACCGCCGTAGGCGAGCTGGACGCCAAACAGGGAATCGTGGGCATGAACTTCGTCGACGGCCTTGGCCAACACCGGAATATCGCTGTCGTCCCACAAGGACATGACGATTTCGGGAAACATGTCGGCGTTGCGGTGGATGGCGCAGTGCTCGGTATGGACTACCGCCCAACCACCCTCGGCCTTGACGCCCCGCATGCGGGCATGACCGAGCGGCCGCACCCGGCCCATACCATTGCACTGACCGGGCTGGTAGAAGCGGTTGCGGGCCACCTTGGGACCGATCTTGATGGGCTCGAACAAAACGTCGTAGCGCGGGTCGCGGGTCATCGGGGAGTTCCTCCGGAAGGGCGGTCAGGCAATTGCCCGTTTC
The DNA here is from genome assembly GCA_046582535.1 of Alphaproteobacteria bacterium. GTDB lineage: Bacteria > Pseudomonadota > Alphaproteobacteria > JAAXGF01 > JAAXGF01 > JAYZAP01. The sequence goes on along the minus strand of JAYGEF010000072.1, from coordinate 1,569 downwards.
TCGTGCGGTTCGCCAGTGATCCAAATCGCGAAGCGACCGTATAGGGATTGTCGCCCGCGGTGAAGCGGGTTACGGCCATATTGGAGCACAAAATTCGGCGTGCTAGGGTCACGTTGGAAGTCGCGCATTCACATGGAGAGAACGTTGCATCGGAAATTTTCCCTACGAACATTGGAGACCAATGGAATCTCCCTGCGAGCCGCCGTCGAGGGCGACGGCCCGCTGGTGATCATGATCCATGGCTGGCCCGAACTCTGGTATTCGTGGCGCCATCAGATCAAGCCCATCGCGGACGCTGGTTTTCGCGTCGTCGCGCCCGATGTCCGTGGCTATGGCGGTAGCGACAAGCCCCATGACGTCGAGGCCTACGACATGGCCACCCTGACGGCCGACGTGATCGGCATCATCGACGGGTTCGGCGAGAAATCCGCCATCCTGATCGGCCATGACTGGGGCGCGCCGATTTGCTGGAACACGGCGGCCCTCTACCCCGATCGGGTATCGGCCATAGCCGCGCTCAGCGTGCCCTATGGCCGGCGCGGCGCGGTGTCCAATATCGATTTGTGGCGCCAGCTTTACGCCGGAAAGTTCTTTTACCAGCTCTACTGTCAAGCGGTCGGGGTGGCCGAAGCCGAACTCGAAGCGGATGTCAGGACGTCGTTGCGGAAAATCTACTACTCGATCTCCGGTGACGCGCCGTCATTGGAAAGTTGGCTTCAACAACCGCCAAAGGCAACCCTATTGGAGGCGCTCGACGATCCCGATCCCTTTCCGTCGTGGCTCACGCCGCAAGACCTCGATTACTTTGTCGCCAATTTCGAGGCCGGTGGTTTTCGCGGCCCGCTTAATCGATATCGTAACCAGGAGCGGGACTTCATTAATCTTCCGGCGATCGGAACGCGGCCGATTACCCAGCCCAGTTGTTTCATCGCCGGGGCCCAGGACATCGTGCGCCATTTTGTTCCCGGCCACGATCTCTATGAAAATGCCGCCGCCAACTGCACCGACCTGCGGGTTCGAAGAATCATCGACGGCGCCGGCCATTGGGTACAGCAGGAGGCGCCGCGGGACGTCAACGTTTCATTGCTGGCGTTCCTCGCCACCCTCGGCTGATCTGGTTGCTGTAAAGGGGTTTCCAACACCCCGGTCGTAGGTTCGCCTGCGGTCTTGGTGAACCGCCCAGTCCACCATGAGAGGTCACGGTTTCGCGCAGTTTACAGCCGTGCTGGCGTCTTTGGTGCTTGATAATGCGCCTTCTGGAACGTGCCGTGTTGAGGATCATGACCGAACCGACCAGGGCGTGGTCAGTTTCGCCGCCTCGCTGGGCCATTTGAAATCATCCTGGGCCGACATTCCCGAAAAGGATCGCAAACGGCCGGATGTGATTTTTGTTCGAACGCAATCCCCACTACGCGGCCGGCGATGAACTCATGTGCCTGACAAGGCTGACGCCATCCAACCTGCGGCCACTCGCTCAACGGCTGTTCCAGCACGGCATGGACGACGGGCCGTGACAGCGACCGTGGTCAAATCCAGTATTCACCCCTGACCCGTACCTCGCGGGCACCC
>JAYGEF010000502.1:0-18199 GCA_046582535.1 Alphaproteobacteria bacterium | reverse complement strand
GGACCTGATTGAGAAGGAGCTACCCGACGGCCGCCGCTTCCGTCTCGGCGGCCTGGTCGTGGAGGGCAGTATCAATCATCTCGGCGACGGCCTCAGTGTTGAGTTCGTGGTCACCGATCTGTTGGCCACGGTTCCGGTGGTCTATCGCGGGCCGCTGCCCGACCTGTTCCGCGAGGGCCAGGGGGTTGTCGCCGAGGGCGTGCTGGCGCCGTCCGGCATCTTCGAGGCGGATTCCGTGCTGGCCAAGCATGACGAGAACTACATGCCGCCGGAGGTCGCCGAAGCGCTCAAGAAATCCGGCCAGTGGCAGGGTGACGAACAATGACCGCGGAAATCGGTCATTTCGCGCTGATCCTGGCGTTTCTCGTGGCCCTGGTCCAGGGCACCCTGCCGTTGATCGGCGCCCAGCGTGGCAACCGCGCCTGGATGGCCGTGGCCGATCCCGCCAGTGGCGCCCAGTTGCTGTTCATCGCCGTCGCTTTCGGCGCCCTGATGATGGCCTTCGTGACCTCGGACTTCAGCGTCGCCAATGTGGCCGCCAACTCCAATTCGGCCATGCCCATGCTCTACAAGGTGAGTTCGACCTGGGGCAGCCATGAGGGCTCGCTCATTCTGTGGGTCCTGATCCTGGCTCTGTTCGGCTTCATGGTGGCGTTGTTCGGCGGCAACCTGCCACCGGCGCTCAAGGCCCGGGTGCTGGCGGTGCAGGCCTGGATCGCTGTCGGCTTCCTGGCGTTTTCCCTGTTCACCTCGAACCCGTTCCTGCGCCTCGATCCGCCGCCGTTCGACGGCAGCGACCTCAACCCGTTGCTCCAGGACCCCGGCCTCGCCTTCCACCCGCCGTTCCTCTACCTCGGCTATGTCGGCTTCTCCATGGCGTTTTCCTTCGCCATCGCGGCGCTTATCGAGGGCCGGGTCGATGCCGCCTGGGCGCGCTGGGTGCGGCCCTGGACCCTGGCCGCCTGGGGTTTTCTGACCCTGGGCATCGCCATGGGTAGCTGGTGGGCTTACTACGAGCTCGGCTGGGGTGGCTTCTGGTTCTGGGATCCGGTGGAGAACGCCTCCTTCATGCCCTGGCTGGTGGGCACCGCACTGCTCCATTCGGCCATCGTCTCGGAGAAGCGAGACACCTTGAAAAGCTGGACTATCCTGCTCGCCATCCTGGCCTTCTCGCTCAGCCTGCTGGGCACCTTCCTGGTGCGCTCGGGGGTGCTGACCTCGGTCCATGCCTTCGCCACCGATCCGGCCCGGGGCGTCTATATCCTGGCGTTCCTGGTTCTGGTGGTCGGTGGCTCGCTGACGCTTTACGCCATTCGCGCGCCGCGGCTCAAGTCCGGCGGGTTGTTCGCGCCGATTTCCCGCGAGGGCGCTCTGGTGCTTAACAACCTGCTGCTGACCACGGCCTGCGCCACGGTTTTCCTGGGCACCATGTATCCCCTGTTCCTCGACGCCCTCGACGGCGGCAAGGTCTCGGTCGGGGCACCCTATTTCAACGCCACCTTCGGGCCGATTATGATCCCGGTGGTGGCGGTCGCTGCGCTCGGGCCCTTGATGCCATGGAAGCGGGCCGATCTCGCCGGGGTCATGGGCCGGCTCAAGCTGGCCCTGGTCGCCGCCGTGGTGGTGGCGGCAGGGGCGTGGTACGCGGTCGGCGGCACGGCGCCCTGGGCGCCTATCGGCATCGGTCTGGCGGCCTGGCTGTTTGTCGGCGCCCTAGTCGAACTGGCCGAGCGGCTCAAGCTGTTCCGCGCCTCGGCGGCGGATAGCTGGGCCCGGGCCCGCCATCTGCCGCGCTCGGCCTATGGTATGACCATCGCCCATATTGGTGTCGCCATGGTGCTGGCCGGGGTTATCGGCTCCCAGGCCTGGCAGGAAGAGCTGATCAAGGTGATGAGCCCCGGCGAGACCGTTACCGTGGCCGGCTACGACTTCACCTTCCAGGGCAGCCGTGATCTGCCGGGACCCAATTACTCGGCCCAGCGCGGCGAGTTCGTGGTCCGCCGGGATGGTGATCTGGTGACCCATCTGTTCCCCGAGAAGCGCTTCTATCCGGTGCAGCAGATGCCGACCACCGAAGCGGCGATCCATACCACCTGGGTATCGGATCTCTATACGGTGATCGACGAGCCCCAAGACAACGGCGCGTGGAGCGTGCGCATCTACCATAACCCCCTGGTGCCGTGGATCTGGCTCGGCTGCATCGTCATGGTGGTTGGCGGTTTCGTCAGCCTGACCGATCGACGCCTGCGGGTCGGTGCGCCCCGCCGGGGCAAGCGCGCCGCGCCGGCCGACGCCAGTCCCCAGGCGGCGTGACATGACCTTGCGCCTGCGCTTTATGTTGCCCGTGGTTTTATTCGCGGCGGTCGCCGTTGCCCTGGCGGTCGGGCTGACCCTCAAACCCGGTGAGCTACCATCGACCATGATCGATAAGCCGGTGCCGCAATTCGACCTACCGCCGGTCGAGGGCCGGCCCCGCGGCCTGGCCTCGTCGGAGCTGGTCGGCGAGGTTCAGTTGGTCAATTTCTTCGCCTCGTGGTGCGTTGCCTGCCGGGCCGAGCACCCGTTGCTCAACCGCCTCACCGAGGAAGGCATCGTTCCGGTCTACGGCATCAACTACAAGGACAAGCCCGAGAACGCCCGCGCCTGGCTCGACCGCCTGGGTGACCCTTACGTGCGCTCCGGCGCCGACATCCCCGGCCGCACCGGCATCGACTGGGGAGTCTACGGCCTGCCCGAGACCTTCATCGTTGATGCCAATGGCCGTATCGTCTACAAGCACGTGGGCGCGATCTATCCGGAAGACCTGGAGAACACCATCCTGCCGATCATCGAAAGCCTGCGCCAATGAGGGTGCTTATCGCCCTGTTGATCGTTCTTTGGAGCGTACCGGCTTTGGCCCTGACCGCCGGCGAGGAGCTCGATGATCCGGCGCTCGAGGCGCGGGCCCGGGCGATCAGCAAGGAACTGCGCTGCCTGGTCTGCCAGAACCAGTCGATCGACGATTCCAACGCCGACCTGGCCAAGGACCTGCGCGGCATCGTCCGCGAGCGCCTGCTGGCCGGCGACAGCGACCAACAGGTCAACGAATACGTGGTTGCGCGCTACGGCGACTTCGTGCTGCTGCGGCCCCCCTTCAAGGCCTCGACCTATGCCCTGTGGCTCGGGCCGGGTGCGATTCTGGTGTTCGGTTTAATTTGGGCGGGCGTCTACATGCGGCGCCAGTCGCTCCACGTCGCCGAGGCCGCGCCGCTCGACGACGCTGAGCGCAAGCGTCTCAAGACCCTGCTCGACGATAGCTGATCCATGATCCTGTTCGTCGTACTCGGGTTGATGACCGTAATTGCCCTGGCGTTGCTGGTGGCACCGCTGTTGCGCCGTCACGGGGCCCAGGCGCCCCGCGCCGACTATGACATCGAGATTTACCGCGACCAGCTTAGCGAGCTTGAACGCGATGTGGAGCGCGGCCTGATCGGGCCCGAGGAGAAGGCCACCGCGCGCACCGAGATCGAGCGCCGCATGCTCAATGCGGTGCCGGTGGATGGCTCGCCGGACCATGCCAAGCCCATGGGGCAGGGGCCGATTATGGCCGCCTTCGCCCTTACGGTGCTGGTGCCGCTGGCCGCCGGCAGCATTTATCTTGGTCTCGGAACGCCGGAGCTGGAGGATCAGCCCTTCGCCGAGCGTCCCCCGGAAACCCTGGCGACGATCGAGGGCGATGTCGATGCCATGGATATCGAGGCCATGGTCGCTGGCCTTGCCGAACGTCTCCAATCCGAGCCCGACGACCTCGATGGCTGGGTCATGCTGGGCCGCTCCTACGGCGCCCTGGCGCGCTATGATCAAGCGGTGGCGGCGCTTGAGCAGGCGGCGTGGCTTTCAGACGGCGACGCCGACATTACCGCCATGCTGGCCGAACACCGGGTGTTCGCCGCCGACGGCCTGGTGACTCCGGCGGCCAAGCGCGACTTCGAGGCCGCCCAGGCGAAGGACCCGGCTCAGGTGGCGGCGCGGTTCTATCTCGCCATGGCCCGGGCCCAGGCCGGCGACTTCCAGACCGCCCTCGACGGCTGGCTCGCCCTGGCTCAAGTGACGCCGGCGGATGCCCCGTGGCTGCCGGCGCTTCGCGAACAGATGGACCTGGCGGCACAAAACCTCGGCATCCCGACGCCTGATCTTGGATTGGCCGAAGCCACCGCCGCCCCCGGTCCGACGGCGGCAGACATGGCCGCCGCCCAGGACATGACCAGCGACGAGCAGGCGGCGATGATCGGGTCCATGGTCGCCCGCCTGGCGTCGCGCCTCGAGGACGAGCCCGACGATCTCGAGGGCTGGCGCCGGCTTGGCCAGGCTTATGGCGTGCTTGGCGATAACGATCAGGCCCGCGACGCTTTCGAGCACGCCGCCGCCCTGGCGCCGGGCGACCCCGATGTTCTGGGCCAGTATGCCGAAGCTATCGCCCAGGCGGCACCGCCTGGCGCCCCGGTGCCGGTCGATGCGGTCGCCGTGTTCCGCCGCCTGCTAGTGCTGGACGGCGACAGCCCGGTGGCGCTGTGGCACCTGGGTCTGGCGGCGGCTCAGACCGGCTATGACGCCGAGGCGCGTGAGTTGTGGGGCCGTCTGCTTGCCGTAATACCGCCGGGCAGTGCCGATTTCGATGCGGTGCAGAGCGCCATCGACGGCCTCGAAGACTAACTTTCCATGGACGACATCCTGATCATCGGTGGCGGCATTATCGGTTCCAGCATCGCCTATCATCTGGCCGCCGACGGCCGCGGCGGGCGCATCACCGTGGTCGAGCGCGACCCGAGTTACGAGTATGCCACGTCGTCGCGCTCCCTCGGCGGCATCCGCCAGCAGTTCAGCCTGCCCGAGAACATCCAGATGTCGCAATACAGCCTGGGCGTTTATCAGGAGTTCGCCGAACGCATGGCGGTGGACGGGGTGGCGGCGGAGACCGATCTGCGCCAGCAGGGCTATCTGTTCCTGCTCACCGCCAAGGAGCGACCCGTGTTCGAGGCCGACCAGGCGATCCAACGGGCCCTCGGCGCGCCGGTCGAGATGCTTGACCCGGACGCTATTACCGCGCGGTTCCCGTCCCTTCGTCTCGACGGCATCGTGGCCGCCGCCTACGGTCCCGAGGATGGCTGGTTCGATCCCCACGGCGCGGTACAGGGCTTTCGCCGCATGGCCCGCGCCCTCGGCGTCACCTACGTGGACGACGAGGTCGTCGCCATCGATGATGACGGCGAGCGGGTCACCGGGGTGCGCCTTAAGGGCGGCGATACCCGCCCTGCCGGCGTGGTGGTCAATGCCGCCGGTCCCTGGGCCGGCGCGGTGGCGGCCATGGCCGGCATGGCGCTGCCCGTGGTGCCTCTGCGGCGTCAGGTGTTCTTCTTCGAGATTCGCGAAGCCCTGGAACCGCTGCCCCTGACCACCGATCCCACGGGCGTCTATTTCCGGCCCGAGGGCAAGGGCTACCCGGCCGGACGCTCGGACCCGGACGAGCCGCCGGGCTTCAACTTCACGGTCGATCAAAGCTATTTCGACGACGTCATGTGGCCCGTGCTGGCGGCCCGGGTGCCGGCCTTCGAGGCGCTCAAGGGCGGCCAGTCCTGGGCCTGCCACTACGAGAACAACCAGTTCGACGAAAACCTCATCATCGGCCCCTGGGTCGGCGGACTCGACCGCTTCTACGTAGCCTGCGGCCTGTCGGGCCACGGCATCCAACAGGCCCCCGCCGTCGGCCGCGCCATGGCCGAGCTGCTGCTCGACGGGGGCTATGAGACCCTCGATCTGTCGCGCATGGGCTACCGCCGCATCATCGACGACGAGCCGCTGTTCGAAGCGGGGATCGTTTAGAGGCCCTGTGCAAATTCGTCGTTTGCGGGCAGGATACAAGGGGCGTATCGCTGACACAAAGTTTAGGGGCGAGGGATGGACGACAGTGCCGTAACCGCGGCCGCCGAGGCATTGCGCGAGGCGCGCCGGTGCCACCAGCGCATGGATGCACTGCCCGAGGCCTGCCGGCCGCCGACCATCCCTGACGGCTACCGGGTACAGGACGCTCTGGTGGCGCTCATGGGCGAAGCGGTGGTCGGCTGGAAGATTGGCTCGACCAGCAAGCAGGCGCAAGCGATTGTCGGCACCACCGGACCTTTCGCGGCGCGCATTCTGGTGTCTAATTTTCACACCAGCCCGGCGACCCTGCCAGCGGACGCCTTTTTCATGCGGGCCCTGGAGGCCGAGTTTGCTTTTCGCCTGGGCGCCGACTTGCCGACCCGGTATGAACCTTACAGTCGTGACGAGATTATTGCCGCCGCCGGCACCCTGCACCCGGCCATCGAGATTTCCGATTCCCGCTTCACCGACTGGTCGAAAGCCGGCGCTCCCAGCCTGATCGCCGACAATGGCAACGAGGGCCAGGTCATCTTCGGCGCTCCGGTGGATGACTGGCGCGGCCTGGATCTTCCGGGCCATCAGGTCACCATGATCGTCAACGGCGAGACTGTCGCCGAAGGCCGGGGCGCCAATGTGCTGGGCGATCCCATTGAGGCCCTGGTCTGGCTGGCCAATGACCAGCGTGAGCGCGGCGAAGGACTGCGCGCCGGCCAGGCGGTCATTACCGGCAGCTGCACCGGCGTCAACATGGTCGAGGCTGGCGACAAGGCACGGGCCGAGTTCGGCGCCCTGGGCGCCGTCGAACTGGAATTCACCTGATAGACAATCGGAGACCGCGACCATGGAGACTGACATGACTGGCGAGCGCATTCTTTCCGCCGATTCCCACATCGTCGAACCGGCGGATTTCTGGAGCCGCTATATCGACGCCGACTTCGCCGACAAGGCGCCCCGGGCGCGCACCGACGGCCATGGCAATGTGGAATTCTTGGTCGACGGCGACACGGTGCTGGGCTCCGTGGGGGCGCCGTCCCAGGTCGGCATTCGCTTCGACGATCCTTCGGCGGTGACTTTCGAGGGCAGCTGGGACGAGGTTCGTCCGGGCTGTTCGGATCCGGGCCCGCGCCGCGCCGACATGGAGCGTGACGGCATCGACGGCGAGGTCATCTTCCCGACCCTGGGAGCGCGTATCTACGGCGTCATCCGGGGACCCTTGCGCCAGGCCTGTTTCCGTGCCGGCAACGACTGGCTGAGCAAGGATTTCTGCGCCGCCGATAGCAACCGCTTCAAGGGCATGGCGCTGCTCGATCCGGACGACGTGCCGGCGGCAGTGGCCGAACTGACGCGCTGCGTGGCGGCGGGCCTGGCCGGCGCCATGATCCCGACCTATCCCGGCGAGGAACGGCCCTATTTCCACGCCGACTACGATCCCCTGTGGGCGGCGGCCCAGGACCTCGACGTGCCGCTGACCTTCCACATTGCCGCGACCTGTGCCGGTCCCGGCCAGCTCAGCATTTTCACCAGCGAGTGGAACGCCCCGGACGCCGCCGCTTATTCGGTAACCCAGGACTACTGGGTGCGGCGCTCCCTCGGCTCGATGATCTTCGCCGGGGTGTTCGAGCGCTTCCCCGGCCTGCGCATCGCCGTGGTCGAGCACGAATTGGCCTGGGCGCCCTATTTTCTGGAGAAGATGGATGTCACCTACAAGGAGCTGAGTCAGACCGCGCCCTATCGCTTCAAGGACCAGGTGCTGCCCAGCGACTTCTTCCGCAGCCAAATCTTCTGCACCTTCCAGGAGGACAAACGCGGCCTCCATATGCTGTCGGACATGATCGGCACCGACACCATGATGTTCGGCTCCGACTACCCCCACGCGGAATCCACCTGGCCGCGGTCGCGCCAGTTCATCGATGACTTGCTCGCCGGGGTCGATCAGGATGTTAGGCGCAAGCTGGTGTGCGACAATGTCGCCGGCCTGTTCAAATTCAATTGATTTTCGGGGAGCCGCGCCGTCATGACCAAGATCGTCTACAAGTCCCATTTGCCGTTTCCCTTCGCCAGGGCGGTGCGCGCTGGTGATTTCGTGTTCGTCTCGGGCCAGCTTCCCTTCGGTCCTAACGGCGATATGATCCAGGGCACCATCGAGGTGCAGACCCGGGTGGTGCTGGAAACGATCGCCATGACCCTGGAGGAAGCCGGCTGCACCATGGGTGACATCGTCAAGAACACCATCTGGCTCGAAGACACCCGCGACTTCGCCGGCTTCAACAAAGTCTATGCCGAGTTCTTTCCCGAAGATCCGCCGGCCCGCGCCACAATCCGTTCCGATCTTATGCTCGACGCCAAAATCGAGATCGAGGCGACGGCCTATAAGCCGCTCGGCGACTGAGCGACCTATGGAACTGGAAGCCTTTCGCGCCGCTTATCCCGAATCCGTGACTAAGATTGACGGCCGTGAGTGGCGCTATATCGAGACCAAGCCGGCCCATGGCGACGCCCCGGCCCTGATCATGCTGCCCGGCGCCTTCGGGGCGGCCGAGTTGTTCTGGAACCAGATGGCGGAACTCGGCGATTGCCTGCGCATGGTCTCGGTGACCCTGCCCGCCGCGCCCGAGGCGAGCCAGTTCGCGGACGGCGTCATGGCCCTGGCCGACCACCTGGGCCTAACACGGTTCAGTCTGCTCGGTACCTCGCTCGGCGGCTTTATCGCCCAGCTTGTGGCTCGCGATCATAGCGACCGGCTGGATGTCCTGTTCGTGGCCAACTCGTTGGTTCGCAGCGAGCACCTGGGCAGCCTGCCAAGCAAAGAGCAGGCCGAGGCGGCCAGCGGCGCCGAGTTGCGCGCCCGCATTGTCGCCGGCATTGAGAAGGCGCCTGAGACCGAGCCAGCGCACACGCTGCTCAAGGCGACCCTGCTCGATCACGGCGCGCGATGCCTCAGCGATGACATGATCAAGACCCGCCTGGTCATGGTCGCCGACCTTGACGAGCCGGCGGTGTCGGCCCTCCCCGGCGACCGTATCGTGGTGATCGAAAGCGACGACGACAAGGTCATCACCCCCGAAGGCCGCGCCTATATGCGGGTGCGATATGCGGATTCAGCGGTTCATACCTTGCAAGGCGGGGGGCATTTCCCCTATGTCACACGGGCAGAGCAGTACAACGGGATCATCGCCGGGCGCCTGCTGGACAACGACTAACACGAGGTATCACGAATGACGTCGATCACCGCATCCAGCGGCGGGCTCAACATCGCGGTTCTGGTCAAGCAGATCCCGCGCTTCGAGGCCATGGAATTGACCGCCGACGGACGCCTTAAGCGCGACGGGGTCGAGCTCGACCTCAACGCCTATTGCCGCCGTGCCGTGGCCAAGGGAGTCGATCTGGCACGCGACACCGGCGGCCGCTGCACGGTTTTCACCCTGGGGCCCGCCGCCGCCGAGATGGTGCTGCGCGAGGGCGTCGCCTGGGGCGCTGATGGCGGCGTGCTGGTCAGTGATCCGGCCTTCGCCGGCTCCGACACCCTGGCAACGTCCCGGGCTTTGGCCGCCGCCCTGGCCAGGGAAGGTCCGTTCGACGTGGTTCTGGCTGGGCGCAATTCGGTGGATGCCGATACCGGCCAGGTCGGCCCGGCGGTGGCCGAGTTGCTCGATCTGCCGTTTCTCGGCGGCGTCCGCGAACTGACCATCGAAGACGGCCGCGCCCGCGCCCGTTGCGAGCACGACGACGGCTGGCTCGACGCTAGTGCCGCTCTGCCCGTGGTGCTGTCCGTGGCCGAGCGACTCTGTGCCCCGGCCAAGTCGTCGCCGGAGGAGTGCGCCGCCGTGCCGGCCGAGCGACTGCGTCGCCTGAGCGCCGCCGATCTCGGCCCCGGCCCGTGGGGCGCCGCCGGCAGCCCGACCCGGGTCGGTGAGGTGCGGGCGCTCGAGGATGCGCCGCGCGAGGGTCGCCGGCTCGAAGGCAGCGTTGGCGATCAGGTGCGCGAGGCGGTATCGGTGCTGGTGGCGCGGGGCGCTTTGAGCAACGGCGATACGGTCAGCCCTGGCGCCGTGCCGGCGGCACGCGGGACCGAGGGTCCGGCCATCGGCGTGGTTCTTGAACCGGGCCGGGAAGGTCTCGGCAGCGAACTCTGCGGCGCGGCCGCCACCCTGGCCGCGGACATTGGCGGCCATGTGGTCGCCCTGATGACCGAGCCCCAGGACGGCGCCGAGATTGGCGCTTGGGGTGCTGATGCGGGCGTGGTGCTGGACGGCGCCGTGGTTGAGGAGGATATCGCCACCGCCGTCGCTCAATGGGCCGAAAAGAGTTCGCCGTGGGCTATCCTCGGACCCGGCACCATGTGGGGCCGTGAGGTGGTGGCGCGGGCCGGGGCGCGGCTCGACGCCGGGCTCACCGGCGACGCTATCGCGCTTGAGCAGGTGGATGGCCGCCTGGTTGCCTGGAAGTCGGCCTTCGGCGGAAAGCTGGTGGCGGCAATCACGGCGACCTCGCCGATCCAGATGGCCACCGTGCGGGCCGGGGCTTTGCCGCAGCTCGATGGCCGTGAAGCCGGCGCTACGATGACCACCCAATCGGTGACGCCTCGTGGCCGGATCGACATTCATGAGCGCACCCGCGACGACGAGCTCGATGCTCTGGTGGTCGCCACCAGGGTGGTCGGCGTCGGCCAGGGGGTGGCCGGCGAGGAACTCGCCCAGCTCGACGGCCTGACAAGCGCGCTCGGCGCCGAACTGGCTGCAACCCGCAAGGTCACCGACCAGGGCTGGCTGCCCCGGGCCCGGCAGATCGGCATTACCGGCCGCTCCATCGGGCCGCGCCTCTATATCGCGCTCGGCCTCAGCGGCAAGTTCAATCATTCAGTGGGCATTCGCCGCTCGGGCACGGTGCTGGCGGTCAATACCGACCCGGAGGCGATAATTTTCGATCTCGCCGATGTCGGTATCGTCGGTGACTGGCGCGATGTGGCGCCGCTGTTGGCGGAAGAGTTAACGCGTAAACTTGGGGAATGATGCTATGAGCACCAGCGATCTATATCGCCGCACGGCTACCGAGGTGGTCGGTCTGTTGCAACGCGGCGAGGTCACGCCGCTTGAACTGATCGATGTTGCCGCCGACCGCATCGCCGCCACCGACGGCGCCATCAACGCCATGCCGATCCTGTGTCTGGAGCGCGCCCGCGACCACGCCAAGCGGCTCATGGCGTCGGGCGAGAGGACTCTGCTGGGCGGTCTGCCCATCGCGGTCAAGGACCTCAACGAGGTCGAGGGCGTGCGCTGCACCCACGGCTCGCCGATCTTCGCCGATCATATCCCGGCGCGCTCGGACCTCATGGTCGAGGCCCTGGAGGCGCGCGGCGCCATCGTCGTCGGCAAGTCCAACACGCCCGAATTCGGCGCCGGCGCCAGCACCTTCAACGAGGTATTGGGCAAGACCCGCAATCCGTGGAACACCGACAAGTCCGTGGCCGGGTCGTCGGGCGGCGCGGCGGCCGCCCTGGCCGCCGGTCAGGTGTGGCTCGCCACCGGGTCGGATCTCGGCGGCAGTCTGCGCACCCCGGCCAGCTTCAATTCGGTGATCGGCTTGCGCCCGAGCCCCGGCCGGGTGCCCCACGGTCCCAGCGATCAGGCCTTCAACACCATGTCGGTCAATGGCCCCATGGCCCGCACCGTGGCCGACACCGCGTTGTTCCTTGACGCCATGGCCGGCCAGACCCCGGAAGACCCGATCTCCCTGGCGGCCCGGGCGACCTCGTTCGTCGATGCGGTAGCGGCCTGTCCGGCGCCCAAGCGGGTGGCGTTCAGCCCCAATCTCGGCATTGTGTCCGTGGACCGCGAAGTCATCAAAATCTGTGAGCGTGCGGCCCAGCACTTCGCCGACGCCGGGGCCGAGGTAGTCGAGGCCTGTCCCGACTTTTCCGAGGCCATCGAAGCCTTCCAGACCATCCGCGCGCAGTCCTTCGCCACGGGCATGGCAGGGCACCTGCGCGACAATCGCGATCTGCTCAAGCCCGAGGTGATCTGGAATATCGAAAAGGGACAAGCCCTCGCCGCCGCCGAAATCGCCTGGGCCGAACTCGCCCGGGGCCGGCTTTACCACAACACGGTCCGGTTCTTCGCCGCGCACGATCTGCTGCTGTGCCCGGCCGCCATCGTGCCGCCGTTCGATGTGGATATTCGCTATATCGACGAGGTCGAGGGCGAGAAGTTCGACAACTATGTGCACTGGATCAGCATCACCTTCGCGGTGACCCTGACCAGCTGCCCGGCAATCTCGGCCCCGGCTGGATTCACGGAGAGCGGCCTGCCCGTGGGCCTGCAGATCGTCGGCCCGCCGCGCGGCGAAGTCCAGACCCTGGCCGCCGCCGCTCTGCTGGAAGAAGCTACCGGAATTTCGACGCAGTTACCGATTGATCCGCGCGGGTCAGCTTCCTGAAACTGTTTTCCGTTCGCCTTCCAACAGCGCCTGCTTGCGCTTAACGCCCCAACGGTAGCCGCCGCTGGTGCCGTCGCCGCGCACCAACCCGGTGGCACGGCACGGCCAGGGCGACGTTGTTCGAGGCGCAGGCGGTGGCCACGGCGCGCACCGCCTTGGGCCGGCCGATGGATTTTGCCACATCGCCGTAGGACCGGGTCTCGCCCAGGGGAATGGCGCGCAGCGCTTCCCAGACCTGGCGCTGGAAGGCGGTGGACCGCACGTCCAGGGGCAAATCCAGATGGGGCTGGCGGCCGGCCAAATGGTCGAGCAGCGGCGCCATCCACTGCCCGAGGCCGGCGTCGTCGCGGGTCACCTGGGCGGCCGGGTATTCGGTGTTGAGGAATGTCTCCAGGCCGTCGTCATGGTCGCCGAGATAGATAGCGGCGATGCCGCGTTCCGTGGCGCCGACCAGGAGGCGGCCGAGGGGGCAATCGGCGATGGCGTAGGTTATTTCGGCGCCCTTGCCGCCCTTACGGTAGGTCGCCGGGGTCATGCCGAGTTGTTCCGGGGCTTTCTCATACAAGCGACTGGATGAGCCATAGCCGGCTTCGTAGAGCGCGCCGGTTACATGATCGCCGTCGCGCAGGCTGCCCTTGAGCCGGGCGATTCGGCAGGCGTCGTAGTATTGCCGCGGGGTGACACCGACAAACTGTTTGAAGCGGCGCTGCAGATGATGGGGGCTGATGCCGACTTCGGCGCCCAAAGTGGCCAGGGTCGGCGGGCCGTCGTCGTGGCCCTCGATAAAGCGGCAGACCCGGCGCAGCGCCTCGATACGCGGGTCGGGGCCGTCGGCGTCGCGCGGGTGGCAGCGCTTGCAGGCCCGGAAGCCCTCGTGTTCGGCGCGCTCGGGTAAGTCGTAAAACCGTACGTTCTCGGGCTTGGGGCGGCGCGCCGGGCAGGACGGCCGGCAGTAGATTCCGGTCGAGATGACGGCGGCGACAAAGGCGCCGTCAAAGGCGGCGTCGCGGCCCATGAAGGCGCTCCAGCGGTCGGTCTCGGTCATAACGTTTTGGTCCACGGCAATCATTTCCATGGCGGTTATGGTAGTCAATATAGCGCGTCGTTCTATCCGGTGCTTGCGGGCAATGTTATTTCGTTCCAAAGTCCGCCCAGCGATCATTTCGTCCCAGGAGGGCACTATGGCAGGCAACGCCGAAGGCCGGGAAATTTATAACCAGACCATCAAAATGTTCGGCTCCCACCCGGAGCCGGGCTTCGAATCGCCTGAGCAACAGGAGAATGTCTGGGGCCGCCAGTGGGGCTGCGACAACGATGTCGGCCAGATTCGCTTGATTCTCATGCACCGCCCGGGCAATGAAATGAAGGTCATCGACCCGTCCAAGCGCATCGCCGCCACCGGCGGTTTCGGCGACGTCGAGCGCGGCTGGTACTGGCAGAGCGACGTCATCCCGCCCATGGCGGAACTCCATGCCCAGCACGATGCCCTGGTGGCGACGCTCCGCGCCGAGGGCGCCGAGGTGGTGTTCCTCGACGAGGTCGAGGACGACGGCATCAAGTCGGTCTATACCCGGGATTCATCCTTCGCCGTCAAGGGCGGGGCCATCGTCACTCGCCTGGCGCGGACCATCCGCCGGGGCGAGGAGGCTCATGTGTCCAAGACCCTGGCCAATCTCGGCATGCCGATCCTGCGCACCATCCACGGCGAAGGCATGGTCGAGGGCGGCAGCTTCGCCTGGCTCAATTCCGAGACCGCCGTCATCGGCCGCTCGATCTGCGTCAACGACACCGGCATCCGCCAGGTCGCCCAGGTGCTCGAGGAGCAGGGCGTCGAGCTTCTCGTGGTCGACATGGGCGGCTATCACATTCACATCGACGGCGCCTTGTGCATGCTCGACAAGGACGTGGCGATCATCGACCCCAACCAGCTGCCCTACTGGTTCCTCAAGCGCCTCGAGGCCATGGGCATCCGCACCATCGAGACCACCCCGGCGGACAGCAGCTGGATCATCAACTGCCTGGCCGTGAGCCCGGGCCGGGTGATCATGCCGCCGGGAGCCACCAACCAAACCATGGACAACCTGGCCCAGGCCGGCATCGACATCATCAACCTCGACTACGACAAGGTCGCTCTCAATGGCGGCGGCATTCACTGCTCGACCTGCCCGTTGATCCGCGACTCGGTGCATTGAGCAGAATCACTCGACTGCGCTCTCACGGGTACCGGTCATAGAACAGCGCAGTAATATTTGGGTCGTCGCTCTCATCGCCGTCGCCGCGGGGGCCTGGGGAGTCTACTGGATCCCCCAGCGCGCCCTGGCCGATGGCGGGTTGACCGGCGGTTGGTCGACCATCGGTCAGTTCCTGGTGCCGCTCATTCTGCTGTCGCCCATTGCCCTTGTACGGCGGATGCGGGGGCAGGCCACCGGCGTCGGCATGCCGCTGATCGGGCTCCTGTTCGGCGGCGGTATCGTCTTCTACTCCAACAGCTTTCTGCTGACCGACGTGGTCCGCGCCCTGCTCATGTTCTATCTGCTGCCGGTCTGGGGCACCTTGCTGGAGATGCTGGTGTTGCGCCGCCGGGTGGCGCCGATCCGGGCGCTCACCCTGGCCCTCGGTCTCGGCGGCGTGTGGCTGGTGTTCGGCGCCGACGGCGGCTGGCCGCTGCCGGTCTATAGCGGCGACTGGCTCGGCCTGCTGGGCGGCATGATTATCGCTCTGGCCCTGGCTCGCATGAGCCACGTCCAGCCGGAAGGTGTGTTTGCACCGCTGTATGCCTATTGCCTCTACGGCACCATCGCGGCCCTCGTCATGGCGTTTGTCCTGGGCGATGCGTTCGGGCCGCCGCCGGGGGGCGAGGCCATTGTCAGCATGCTGCCGTGGTTGACGCTCATGGCCATGGCCTTCATTATCCCGACCAATACCGCGCTCATGTGGGGCGCGTCGCGGGTTTCCCCGGGACTGTTCGGCATCGTCATCCTGACCGAGGTCGTGCTTGGCGTGGTCAGCGCGGCGCTGTGGGCCGGCGAGTCCTTTGGTTGGCGCGAGACCGTGGGTGGCGTCATGATTCTCGCCGCCAGCCTCAGCGAGGCCGTGGTGGTGGCCCGCCAACCGGCACCGCTTGAAAATTAGTACCCGGCGATAGCCGTGTTCCAGCTTGGCCCGGCGGCGGCTGTCAGGGTGCCGCGCCGGGGGTTGGCTGCCACCGCCGAGACCCGGCCGAAGGCCATGCGGTCCGGGCGCTCCTCGGCCAGGGTGACGTCATGGCCGGCTTTGGCCAGGCGCTGGCGCAGATTTTCCGCAATGCGCCGATCGACGAAGGTCTCATTACCCTGGCAGTGAACCCGGGGGTGATCGACCGCATTCTGAAGTTTCATGCGGTGATCGACCAGGTTCATGAATGTGTGCAGAACGCCGGTCTCGATGCGATAGCCGCCCGAGCCGGAGGCCGCGAAGCGTGCCTTGCCGCCCTTGGTGGCGACCAGGGCCGGGGCCGCGAAGATTGGCATTTTGCCTGGCGCGATGCTCGCCGGCAGGCCGGGGCGGGGGTCGAAGTTCTGCATGGCGTTATTGAGGAAGATGCCGATCTCGGGTACGTAGACCAGCGAACCATAGCCCGATCCTAAACTCATGCAAACCGACGCCATATTGCCGAAACGATCGGCCACGGCGGCCTGGGTGGTGCCCGGCCGGCGGGCCGTTGACGGCTCGGTCGCGGCGCCGCCGGATCCCGGATGACCCGGATCGAAGGCCCAAGGGTCACCGGCCGGGACTGGCCTGTCCATGGCCTTGCGCAGGCGCATCAGCTTGCGCCGGGTGGCGGCGAAGGCCGGATTTGTGAGGCCCTCTACCGGGCTCGCCACGAAGTCGGGATCGCCGTAATGGGTCATGCTGTCGCTGAATGCCAGGGCCAGGGCCTCGGCCACCAGATGGCGGTACTCAAAGCTATGGGCCCCGTAGGCCCGGAGGTCGTAGTGCTCAAGGATATTAAGTGCTTCATAGGCGACCTGGTCATAGCAGGCGACGTAGTCGTGACCGCGATAACGCGACGGCGCCTCGTGCAGCACCCGGACTTTGTATTTGGCCAGGTCCTCGGCGGTCAGGATGCCGCCGATGGCTTTGACATGGGCGGCGATGGCCTTGGCTACCTTGCCAAGGGTGAAGCCGATACGGCCCTTGGCGGCGATGGTCTTGAGGGTGCGGGCCAGGGCCCGGGTATCGCGCATGACGCCCACCGGGTCGTTGAAATCCGCGACCGGCGGCTTGCCGCCCGGCAGCAGGGCCTCGGCACTGCCGGGGATCGCCTTGATCGGGTCGATCATGGCGGCGATGGACTGGCTGTCGAACCAGGTAAAGGGGACGCCGTTCTCGGCCGCCTCGATAGCCGGCTCCAGGACCTGGGCGAAGGGCAGCCGGCCGAAGCGACTGTGGGCCTCATAAAAGCCGGCCACGGCGCCGGGCACCGCCGGGGCTAGGGCGCCGTGCTTGGCCTTGTTGCCCTGGGTATAGGGGTGTCCGTAATAGGTCGGCACGCCGTCGTCGTCGGGCTCGAACATGTCCGGCGTGGCTGCCAGCGGCGCCCGGCCATAGGCGTCGAACGAGACAAACCTGCCGTAGTCGGCCATCCACACGGAAATATGGGCGTAGCCGCCAAGGCCGCAGTAGGCCTGTTCGGTGACGAAGGCGGTGAAGGCGGCGGCGGTGATGCCGTCCATGGCGTTGCCGCCAGCCTTCATGATGCGGACCCCGGCCTCGGCGGCCTGGGGGCTGCCCGCCGCGCAGACGCCGCGTTCGGCTTTGACGGTGCTATGGGTATAAATGCGGTCGCCGGTAATCATCATCTGTCTTCCCATAATTTCAGCATGGTTCCGACGTCGTCGGCCCTGGCGCGTTCATAGATGTGATGGCCGAGAACGATGTCGCTGATCGCGAAGCCCCGGTGCCAGAAGGTAATGCGCTCGTCATCGGACTGGCGGCCGGGCTGGTCGCCGGCGGCGATTTCGCCTATCTCCGCGTGAACCATCTCGCGGGTCAGGTCGCCATTCTCGATCAGGGTATGGAAGGTGCCGCCCTTGGTGCATTGGGCCCAGTCATCGACCACCATCTTGTCGCAATCGGTGGCCAGGGCCGGATCGACCGCCATGATCCAGCCGAAGCTCACCAGCAAGGCGCCGGACCCTATGGCCGAGGCGGGCACCAGCACCTCGGGGACCTCCAGGCGGCTCGCCTCGACCACGATATGGGCACCCCGGGCGGCGGCGGCGGCGTTCTCGACCGGGCGGGCAGGGATGCCCAGCTCGGCCTCGACCCGGGTCGCCAGGGCGGCCCTGGTCTCGGGCCGGGCGCTGGCGATACGGACCTCGGTGAGGGCGAAACTGGCGGCCACGGCGGCGATGTTGGAAAACGCCGAGCCCCGCGCTCCGATATGACCCAGCACCGTGGCGTCGCGGCGCGCCAGATGGCGGGCGCCGACCCCGGTCACCGCGCCGGTGCGCAGCCAGGTCAACACCGTGGCGTCCATCAGGCAGCGCGGTGTACCGACCCGTGGGTCGTACAGGGTCAACATGCCGACTTCCGAAGGCAGGCCGTGCTTCCAGTTGTCCACATAATCGCCGACCACCTTGACCCCGGCGGTATCCATGGGGCCGGCGTAGCCCGGCAGTATGTTGAAGTGGCCGTTGTAGCGGTCGTCCAGGTGGATATGGGCTTTCGGCGGCAACACCACGTCGCCGCGACCATGGGCGGCGAGCCCGGCCTCGACGATATCGACGACCTCGGCCATGGGCGGCACCAGGGCCTCGACCTGGGCGCGGTTGAGAAACAAGAATTCGACCTTGGCCATATCAAATCGCCGTATAGCCGCCGTCGA